>JAOZSG010000030.1:7603-16197 GCA_029939785.1 Fidelibacterota bacterium
ATGATATTAAGAGGAGTAATTAATGAAATTTAAAATCATTATTTTAATCACAATTTTATCAACAATAATTTTTGCTAATTCTTATGAGGAATTAAAAAAAGGATTTATAGATCCTCCAATTGAGGCACGTCCAATTGCTTATCTTTGCCTGGTTAATGGAAATTATAATCTTACACAATTGACTTATGAGATGGAAGAAGCAAAGGCAAAAGGAATGGGCGGTTTTGATATTTGGGATGTTGGTATTATGGTAAATACAGACAATGTAGTTCCAGCCGGTCCTGAGTTTATGAGTGAAAAATCCTTAGATGCTTTTGAATATATTCTGAATGAAGCAGAACGATTGGACATGAATATTGGATTGACAATAGCCAGTAGTTGGAATGCCGGTGGTAGTTGGATTCAGCCTGAAGATGGAGTCAAGGGATTTTATGTTTCTGACACAATTGTACAGGGAAATCAATATGTGACAGGTAACCTTCCTACACCTAAACCCGAAAAAAAAATAATGCACAGAAAAAATTTTCTTCTCGAAAAAAATATAAATATTGATGATTACGTTCATAATATTGCTCTTATTGCAATTAAAGTTGATGATGATTCAACACTTACTAAAGGTGAAATAATTGATATTTCTGATAAATTGCAATCAAATGGTGATTTTTCATGGAATGTACCGTCGGGAAAATGGAAAATTCAGAGATACTTAACAAAACCTACAGGTCAATCACTCATAATACCAAGCCCAAATTCCAAGGGATTGATAATCGATCATTTTAGTGCAAAAGCCACAAAAAACAATTTGCGATTTATTCTGGATAAACTGGTTAAGAGACTTGGTCCATTGGACAAAACCCGCTTAAAATATCTATATACTGATAGTTATGAAGCAAATTCAGCTGCATGGACATTGATGATGAAAGAGGAGTTTAAAAAACGAAGAGGTTATGAAATAGATAAGTTTCTTCCTGCTTTATTAGGTTATCAAATAGATGATGATGAAACAACAAAGCGTTTTCTACATGATTTTCGGAAAACATTGTCAGATATGATTATTGAAAATCATTATCTCTATTCCAAAAAGATTAGTGAGGAATATGGAGTCGGATTCAGTGCTGAAGCTGCTGGTCCGGGACCGCCACTCCACAATTGTCCGTTTGAAGCAATAAAATCTTCAGGAGTACTTTCTGTACCAAGAGGAGAATTTTGGTTTAACAATCCTAAAATTGATGAATTGAATATTATTAAGGGGGTTGCTTCATCTTCACATTTATACGGACAAAAATATGTAGAAGCCGAAGCCTTTACATCAACACATATTTGGCAGTATGGTCCGGGAGATATCAAACAAGTTGCCGATAAAGCAATGTGTGAGGGATTGAATAAGTTTGTTTATCATACATTTCCACATTCACCTCCGGAAGGTGGTTTTCCTGGATGGATATATAATTTTGGAACACAGATTCATCCAAATCGGGCATGGTGGTCAAAATCATATAATTTTCATCATTATATTGGTCGGAGCAGTTATCTTTTACAGCAAGGTAATTTTGTCGCAGATATTCTTTATTATTATGGAGACGATGCACCAAACTTCGTAAAGCCCAAAGGACATGGAAGATACAAGGGCTTTGGTTTTGATTATGATGTATGTAATAGTGACATAATACTCAATTTTCTCGATGTGAAGAATGGGAAACTTACATTACCTCATGGACAGAGTTATTCGATTTTGGTGTTGCCGGATGATAAACGGATCAATTCTGATGTATTACAAAAAATTGAATTACTTGTGAAAAAAGGAGCTATTTTGGTTGGAGAAAGACCTCAAACAAGTTATGGTCTTGAGAATCAAAAAGAAGATGAAAAATTGATATCAAAATTATCAGATAAACTTTGGAAAAATGGGAAATCAATAAATAAATATCATAAAGGTAAAGTATATTCCGGAAAATCAGTAGAGGAAGTTTTAGATGATTTGAAAATTAAACCTGATTTATCAGTAGAAACATCACCTAATATTGATTTTATCCATCGGCAAATAGGAAATGAAGATGTTTACATGATACGAAATCTAAAAAGTAAAGCAATTTATGAAAAAGTTACTTTTCGTATCAAAGATAAGACACCACAGAAATGGAATCCGGAAACAGGTGAAATTCGGGATATTGTATATTTTAATAAAAATAAAAACGGGATAACCATTCCTTTGTTTTTTGAATCTCTTGAGGCATTTTTTGTGGTTTTCACAGAAAAAGTAAAAAATAATCATATTGTAAGTGTGAAATTTTCTGATGGAAGTAAATTAAAATCAATTGATTGTACTGATTTGATTGTCCGAAAAAACGGTGATTATAAAATTAAAAATAACAAAGGCAAAACTTCTGCAATATCAGTTGATAATATTCCTAATGCAATAGATTTATCAGATTCATGGGAAGTATATTTTGATCAATCAAGAGGTGGTCCGCGTTCTAAGAATTTTGACAAACTAATCTCATGGACAGATTCTGATGTCAGGGGAATTAAATATTATTCGGGAGTCGCATCCTATCGAAAAAGTTTTAATCTAAATGCTGACTATATGCAAAGAGATATTCAGATTACTTTGGATATGGGAAAAGTGAGTAAAGTTGCCGAAGTATATTTAAATGGGAAAAAGGTTGGGATATCATGGTTTGCCCCATATAAATTAGATATAACAAATTTTGTCAAGGTTGGAGAAAATAACCTGATCATTGAAGTTGTCAATGTTTTATCAAACTATATGACAGGTGATGCAAAATTACCCAAAGAATATAGAAGAACAAGAAGTAATGTCCAAAAAGGTCCAAATGCCTGGCATACTCCATGGAAGGATGTTCCACTAATCGAATCTGGTTTGCTGGGACCTGTAAAATTGATGTTTGGTAAGAGATTGAAGTAAAACAGGCATTCTTGCCTGTTAACACATCTAAATCCGGTCAGGAATGACCGGATTACGTCTGTTAAAAAAAAGTTGTAAAGTTTTATATAAAATTAATTGTATTTAAACTCTACCATTATTAGATTACAGACCAGTACATAAGAGTATTTTGTCATCGGATTTCAGGGTTTAATATAAATTATAAGGAGTGTGTATGCCAAAATTAGGATCATTACGTTATCAATTAATTTTCATCTTCCTTGTTCTGCTTTTTTCTGTTCAAAATCTATCAGCAGCCAGACCACAGAATGCAAAATTTATTTGGGATGATAATAATGGCATAGGTCGTCAGAAAATGGTTTGTTTTCGAAAAGATTTTCAGTTGAAACAAATTCCAGAAATTGCAGAGATTCATCTTTTTGCGGATTCCCGCTACCATTTAATAATTAACGGCGTATTTGTTAATTTTGGTCCGGTTCGTTCATATCCGGAAAGTCCATTTTTTGATACTTACGACATCAAATCATACTTGAATAAAGGTGAAAATTTAATAACTGTAAAAGTACTTTCCAATGGAATGAATACATATCAGATTCCCAAAAGTATTGGTGGTTTCATAGCATGGGGAAAACTTGGAAATATTGACTTGTCAACTCCCGGAAACTGGCTTTGCAAAAATGTGGATGGTTTGGACAATACACAACCAAAATTATCTTTTGCTGCAGGAGCAGTAGAATCCTATGACGCAAGATTAGACGAACATGATTTTACTGAAATTGGTGCTGATTTATCAAAATGGCAAAAACCTGTAATAATAACTAACCAAAATAATTGGGCAAAATTAAATCCCAGAATCATACCACACCTTACTCAAAATGAAATTTTGCCAAAATTATTATTAGGGAAATATCAACTTAAAGATGACAATGATACCTATTCCTTTCGGGTAAATGTCCCGGATTTAACAAGGAAGCAATTTGGACATAATTATCGTGCCTTTGCATATACATATATTTATTCACCGATAGATCAGGATGTAGAAGTTGGTCGCTGGTGGGGTGAATTTTGGCTCAATGGTGAAGGCATAATAAAAAGTGAAACTGACACAAAAATTCCAAATCGAAGTAACTCAATTTTCAAATTAAAAAAAGGATGGAATTATCTGTTTATTAAATATGGTATAGTCTGGGGATGTTGGGATTTTTATTTGACTATGCCCAAAGATGCAAATTTAGTCTTCTCTCCTACGAAGAACAAAGATTCCGATGGAATCTTTATGACAGCAGGGCCTTTTCTTGAAGATGAAGAAAAGGTCCTGCAATTGTCACTTCCTTTTAAAAATCCCGGAGATTTGCCTTTGGGACTTTCGAGTCAGTGGAAAAAGCAATTGAGAGGAAGTACTGCCGGAAATCCTGCATGGAATGTAGTTTGGTCACAATTTGGTAAAAAGATAAATATTCATGAATCTAATGTTTCAAATTTGGATGCATCTTTTAAAGAAGGGACTGCATTTGTTTTTGATATGGGTGGGAAACAATTGGGACGAATTTTTGTCGAATATGATGCACCGGAAGGAACTATTATAGATATTGGTTATTCTGAAGATATGATAGGACAAAAACCAAGAGTTTTAAAAAGAGCAGGGCTTTATACAGGAACCCGATTTATCACTTCTCAAAAAATTTCGCGATTAGAGACTTTTAAACCCTATGGCTTAAAATATTTGCAGGTCAATGTGAAAACTCCAAATGGCGAACCTGCTACAATAAAAAGAATTGGTGTTGTCAGACAAGTTTATCCATTTGAAAAAATTGGCTCGTTTCAATGTTCTGATCCAATGTTCAATGAAATTTGGGAACTTGGATGGCGAACATTATTAGTATGTTCCGAAGACACTTACACTGATACGCCATTTCGGGAACGTGGAACCTATGCCGGCGATGCACTTCCGGAATATGCTATTACATTGGTTACCAGTGGAGATTCCAGACTGATGAAACAAACTCTGGAACATTTTAGTATGGAGTTTAATAAGTTGATGTTTCCTGATCGTGAGCAGACACATTTTATTCGTAGTAAAACCGGTGGAGATCTTCATGATTTTCCTTTTCTTACATTGGAACAATTGCGATGGTATGTGGATTACACAGGTGATATTGAATTTGCCAAAAAACTGTATCCCGGCTATAAATATATGTGTGATCAGGTCATAGAAGAATGGGATAATAAAAAGTTGATTGATCATCGTTATGCATTTATTGAATGGACAAAAATTAATAGAAATGCAACTCTTACAACAATGCAATCATTATTTGCCCGTTCATTTGAAAATATTGCTTACCTTGCAGAAAAATTGGGTAAAAATAAAGATAATAAGCGTTATCAAAAATTAGCCTCAAAGATAAGGAAAATTACGAAGGAAAAATGCTGGGATAATAACAAAAAAGCCTTTAGAGATGGTTTTGATAAAGGTAAAGCAATAGAATCCTGGTATCCGATATCCAGTGCCTGGCCGGTTATTTTTGATGTCACTTCCAAAGATCAGAATATAGCATTGGAAAATCATTTTAGAGAAACTTTAGATGATCTTGGTGATAATTATAGTGATCTGCTTTTGACACCATACGGTGGATTTTACGTACTTGGTGCACTTTATCAGATTGGATATGCAGATATTGCAGAAAAATTTATTCGTCGATACTGGTCGCCAATGATTCTGAGGCATAATGATACTACCTGGGAATATTTTGGTGATAATGGGGGACAAGGAACATTGAGTCATGCCTGGAGTGGTGGACCTACTTACTATTTTTCTACTGAAATTTTAGGAGTACAACTAGGATTTCCAGAACCAATTACCTATGATAAAGTTGTAATATCACCTCAAGCCACAGAAAATATAAGTTGGGCAAAAGGTAAAGTACCACATCCAACCGGACTTGTCGAAGTGGATTGGCAGGTAAAAGGAGGAAAGTTACTACTCAATTACAAAACTGAAAATAATATAAAATGTGAAGTTAAACCAAGAGGTCGATTAGGCGAATTGGAACTTTGGGTAAATGGTGTTCTCAGAGATGACGTTTCCAAAGAGGGCTTTTGGAACGAGTAAATTTAAGAGGAATTTGGAACGAGTAAAATGAAAGAATAATTTTGACAGGATTAACATGATTAACAGGATAATAAAATCGTTATCCAGAAAATTCTGTCTGATAAAAAAAGGGATATTAATATGAAATTTGGACATTTTGATGATAAAAATCATGAGTATGTGATAACAAAGCCTGATACACCAAAATCCTGGAGTAATTATCTGGGATCTACAGAATACGGTGCAATCATTACAAATAATGCAGGTGGCTATAGTTTTTATAAATCCGGAGGAATGGGTAGATTCATGAGAATGAGATTCAATTCTGTTCCTATGGATCAGCCCGGAAGATATATTTATTTATATGACAAGGAAGATGGAGATTATTGGTCTGGATCATGGCAACCTGTAGGAAAACCATTGGATGATTATAAATCAACTTGCAGACATGGAATGGGCTATACTGTTATTTCATCAGAATATAAAAAAATTATTACTGAGACTACTTATTTTGTACCTGTAAATAAAATTCATGAAATTTGGCATGTAAAAATAAAAAATAATAGTGATAAAATTCGGAAATTATCAGCTTTTTCTTATGTGGAATATGCAGGAAACTGGAATGCTATAGATGATTTGCTGAATATTCAGTATGTGCAATATATACCAAAAATGGAATTAATAGATGGAATCATTGATCATGGTTCAAATGTTAATATCCCACTAATGCCGGATAATTTTAAAGAAAAAGACCAGGGAAGACATACTTTTCAGGCAATGATTGGCTCTGCTGTAACAGGATTTGATACTGACAGAGAGACTTTTCTTGGAAATTATAGAGATTATTCAAATCCTATAACTGTAGAAACTGGAAAATCCAAAAATAGTCTTGGCTATGGTGATAATGTCTGTGGTTCATTGAAAACTGATATCCTTTTAAATCCTAATGAAGAAAAAGAATTTTTAATCATTTTGGGAATTGGATCTGCTGCTTTGGAAGGGAAACAAATATCTGCTGAATATACTGATATTTCACAAGCAAATAAGGAATTGGCTGAATTAAAGGAATATTGGCTGAACAAAATCAAAGGTTTTTCAGCAAATACACCCAATAAAAATCTTAATAGTACAATTAATACATGGGGAATTTATAATAATCTGATAACCTATACATGGTCAAGAGCTGCAAGCCTTATCTATTCAGGTATCGATAGGGACGGGTTAGGATACCGTGATACTGTGCAGGATATTATGGGTGTCATTCATACTGATCCGGAGGATGTTAGGAAAAAACTTGAATTAATGATTACAGGACAAATGTCAAGTGGAGGAGCAAAGCCGGTTGTTTATCCTATATCACATAATCCCGGAAAAGAACTTCCGACTAAAGAAAATGAGTATCGCTCTGATGATTCTATGTGGCTTTTTAATGCGATTCCTGCTTATGTAAAAGAATCAGGCAATTTGGATTTTTATCAAAAAATTCTACCTTATGCAGATAAAGGTGAAGAAACTGTTTTTGAACATATGAAAAGAGCAATTAATTTTAACTTGAATAGAACCGGAAAAAATGGTTTTCCGCTTGGTTTATCAGCTGATTGGAATGATTGTTTTGAATTTGGTAATTCCGGAGAAACAATTTTTGTTGCATTTCAACTTAGACTCGCATTAATAGTTTATATAGAAGTTGGTCAATTGTTAAAAGAAAATGATGAAGTAAACTGGGCAAAACCAATATTGAAAAATCTGGATAAAAAATTACTAAATGATGCATGGGATGGAGAATGGTTTATCCGTGGTTTTGATGCACATGGGAATAAAATCGGATCAAAAGAATCTGAAGAAGGACAGATTTTTCTAAATACTCAAAGTTGGTCAATTATTAGTGGACTTGCTACTGATGAAAAAGCACAAAATGCCATGAAAAAGGTAAAAGAAAGACTTAGCACAGATTATGGAATAATGGTAACTGATCCACCATATACAAAATCTGATTATACATTAATTCGTGCACAATTAATGAATCCGGGTTTAAAAGAAAATGGTGGAATTTTTATTCATACTCAGGGTTGGGCCGTAATGGCAGAAGTAATTTTAGGTAATGGAAATCAGGCTTATGAATATTTAATGAATTATTTACCTGCAAACTATAATGATAAAGCGGAAGTTAGAGAAATCGAACCTTATGTAGTTAGTCAATCAACTCATACAAAATATAGTCCTAAGTATGGTGCTTCAAGAGTTCCGTGGCTGAGTGGCTCAGCAACCTGGACATATTATGCAATTACACAATACATTCTCGGAGTGAAACCGGAATATGACGGTCTGACAATTGACCCATGTATCCCTTCAGATTGGGAAGGTTTTACTGTTCATAGAAATTTTCGAGGTAAAGAATTTAGAATTGATGTAAAAAATGAAAATTCAGTAGAAAAAGGTGTCAAAGAATTAGTAGTCAATGGGAAAAAAATAGAAGGAAACTTTATCCCATTATACATGATGCAGGATATAAATGAGATAATTGTAGTAATGTAGCAGATAATGTTGTTATACATAATAAAAAGTATTAGGAAAAGATTATTAAAAACACTTAAAATTTAT
>JAOZSG010000031.1:0-7308 GCA_029939785.1 Fidelibacterota bacterium
CTTTAGGTGTGATACTGATTGTAACCTTCTGAAGATTTTTACCGGAATTGGTAGAAATTTTTATGTTTTTTCACATTTTCTTAAAATAATCGGAGAAATGGATCACAGGCAGCCTTGCCTGTTGATTAGGAATGAGTCAGGAAATGAGGAGAATTCAGAAGTTGTAAAACATCCTAAATCAAAAATCATCAATCACTGTTCGTAAATCAATTGCCCTATAGTATTTTCATTAAATAAAGTTGGATATTTCAATCCATATTCTATTTTTTTCACGTTTTTAACAGTAGTGCCGCACCTAAAGGTGCTTTATTTCATTAGAGAATCAATTTTTCTACAAATAGGAACGCACCTCTGGTGCTAAAAATTACAGAATGTAGAAATTAAACAAAGTTATTAATTATTCTTTTCTTTCAGCCACAGCGTGGCGACTCTATTTGTAATAGGATTTATACACTCAAAAACCTGATACTTTAGGTGTGATACTGATTGTAACCTTCTGAAGATTTTTACCGGAATTGGTAGAGATTTTTAAATTTTTTTACATTTTCTTAAAATACTCTTCAGAAGATTTTTGCTGATTTTTCCTTCATCGTTGGAAATTCCGTGTTCGATATTGGATATTTAGAACATGTTTGGATAATCGGGTTATGGAGCGTTCCCGCGTTCCCAAAGAGGGCTTTGGGAATGAGAATGAGAATAAGAGGACGAGAATTCCACAAAAGAACCTTGGGAACGAGAATAAACCCAGTTAATCAGAACTCCTGATCAGATGTTTAAAAAAACAACAACTCAAAAATAATTGATTTTTTTGTTTCAAAATGATATATTTAGAAAAATTAATCTATTGAACATGTAAGGTATAGGATTATTTCTAAAGGATTTAATGAATGAAAGTCAACAAACAAAAATTATTATTACTTGTTGAAGATAATGTTTTAATTGCCACTTCCGGACAAATAGATCTTGAACAATATGGTTACAAAATCATTCTCGCTCATTCAGGCGAAGAAGCAGTAGAATTGTTTAAAACAAATCCTAATATTGATTTAATTATTATGGACATAGATCTTGGTGAAGGAATAGATGGTATTGAAGCAGCTGAAATAATTCTTAGAGAACGGGAAATCCCGATTCTATTTTTATCTAGCCACATTGAGCCGGAAATTGTAGAAAAAACAGAAAACATTACGTCTTATGGCTATGTTGTAAAAAATTCCAGCATTACTGTGCTTGATGCATCAATCAAAATGGCATTTAAATTATTTGATGCAAAGATGAATGAGTTGATAAAGGAAAAAAAATTAGAGAAGAGTGAAGAAAAATTACGGAATATTTTTGAAAACAGTACAAGTCTTTTTTATTCTTTTACTCCTGAACATGTTGTCACTTATTTAAGTCCACAGGTAAAAGATATACTTGGATATACTCCTGAAGAAGCAATGATAAAATGGACAGAACTTGCATCAGATAATCCAATCAATGAAGTAGGTTATAATTATACTGTGAAAGCAATAGAAACAGGTAAACCACAACCTGCATACGAACTGGAATTAGTAAAAAAAGATGGTACCAAAATATGGGTTGAACTTCGTGAAGGACCTGTAGTAAAAAATGGAAAGACTGTTGCAATTGTCGGGACATTAACAGATATAACTGATCGCAAGAAAGCAATGACAGAATTGCAGGAGAGTGAAGAAAAATATCGGTTATTAACAGAATCAATGAAAGATGTAGTAATAAGAATTTCACCTGCAGGTAAACTGTTGTATGTTAGTCCCACGATTAAAGAATTTGGTGGATATGAACCAAAAGAAGAAATTGGAAATAATATATCAAATTATTTCTATAAAAAAACAGATTTACTAAAAGCCCTAAAATTAATTGCTGATGTTGTGATCTCTCATAAAAGTGGTAGTTTTGAATTTATGTTTAAACCAAAAGGGAAAGATCCATTTTTTGTTGAACACACTTATGTTCCCTTAATTAATGATAATAAAGTATATGAAATACAATTGGTTTTACGTAACATTTCTGATCGCAAGAAAATTGAAAGACAATTGCAAAAAAGTGAAGAAAATCTCCGCATAACACTTACTTCTATTGGTGATGCGGTAATATCTACAGATATTAATGGACAAGTAGTGCAAATGAATCCGATTGCAGAACAACTTACAGGCTGGACCATAAAAGAAGCAAAAGGAGAATTATTATTAGATGTATTTCATATTATAAATACTAAAACTAGAAAAATTGTTGATAATCCTGCTGAAAAAGTTCTGAAATCCGGGCAAATTGTCGGACTTGCAAATCATACAATGTTAATCTCAAAAGATGGTACAGAATACCAAATAGCTGATAGTGGTGCTCCTATTAAAGATAATCAAGGAAATATAACAGGAGTCGTACTTGTTTTTCGTGACGTTACGGAAGAGTATAAGATGCAGGAAGACTTAAAAAGAAGTGAACAATATTTCAAAACATTAATAGAAAATAGCAGTGATGTTATTTCTATATTGGATAAAACAGGAGCGGTTACGTATGAAAGTCCATCTCATAAAAGAATACTGGGATATGATACAGATTTTCTCATTGAAAAAAATATTTTTGCATTGGTTCACCCTGATGACAGAGAGAGAATTCTTCATCAGTTTGTAGAATTATTACCAAAACCGGGAAGTGTTGAACAAGTTAGTTTTCGTTTTCTTCATAAAAATGGAAATTGGCTTAATCTTGAAGGTATCGCAAATAATTTATTACATTCCCCAATAATTAATGGAATAATTGTTAATTATCGAGATGTTACAGATCGTAAAAAAGCAGAAGAAAAATTATATGAGTCAGAGAATAATCTCCGTTTACTTTTTAATGCAATGGAAGATATTGTATTAGAAATGGATGATAAAGGGAAATATATCTATATAGCACCAACGTCATCAGAACTGTATTATAAACCTGCTAAAGAAGCGATAGGTAAAACATTACATGAAGTATTTCCAAAACATCAGGCGGATTATTTTGTCAGTAATATTAAAAAAAGTTTAAAAGAAAATGAAACCGTAAAAATAGAATATGAACTGAAAATAAAAGACAAGATAATCTATTTTGAAGGTAGGTTTGCACCAAAAAGTAATAATACAGTATTATATATTGCAAGCAATATTACTGAACGGAAACAAGCGGAACAAAAGGTAAAAAATCTTCTTAAAGAAAAAGAGATATTATTAAAAGAAGTTCACCATAGAACAAAAAATAATATGACTGTTATAAAAAGTCTTCTTTCAATGCAAATAAGGTCTTTGAAAATTCCTGAAGCTGTTTCATGTTTCCTGGATGCTATAAGTCGTATTGAGAGTATGATAAAATTATATGATAAATTATACAAAACAGAAAACTATGAAGAAGTTACTATCAAGACTTATTTATATTCGTTAATTGATGAGATTATTCAATTATTTCCCAATTGGAAATCTATACAAATAAATAAACAAATTGAAGATTTTGCAATTGAAACCAAACTAATTTTTCCTCTGGGAATTATATTAACGGAATTACTTACCAACACTATGAAATACGCATTTCCAAATAAAAAAGATGGAAAAATTGATGTCAATATTTCGAAAAAACAGAATCATGTAACATTCATTTATAAAGACAATGGGATTGGGATCATTGACAATAAAAAAGAAGAACAAAAACCAGGTTTTGGACTTAATTTAATTAAATTATTGTCAAAGCAAATTAATGGCAGTGTGATAAATACCAATGATAATGGAGTAAAATTTATTATTGAATTTGATATTTGATAGTTTCAGAACTTTGGATTTGGTGTAAATAATTTGATAGTATCGTACGTACCTAAAGGTACCGGGTTTTTGAGTGATTGAATGTTATTACAAATAGAGTCGCCACGCTGTGGCTGAAATCAATTAACTATGTCAATTCAGCATCGACACGGTCGATGTGTGCCAGAAAAATGAAGCCCTTCCTATATGACTGAGGGATTACAACAGATGTACATTATTTGTTTAATCTCGGGTCAGGAGTTCTAAGGTTACTCCTCATTATTGAATTACATTAAAAACAATAGATTTTACAGTTTCATTCAAAGCATTATCTTTTATAGAAATTTTTAATATATGTTGTCCAACATTTAGTGGTTTATCAAGATCATACTTTATTTGTCTAAATATTGGATGATACTCAAAAATCACCTTTTCGCCATCAAGTTCCATTTCAATTCCTCTTTCTCCTGCAATACCGGAGAGAGTATCTCTTATTGTTGCTTTAAGATATTTCAACGTCGATGCTTTATAATATTTTTTGTTAACCGGAAAAATTTTACTCAAAACAGGCGGTATTGTATCACGGGCTAAAACATATCTGCTACCTAAACCGTCAACATTTACAGAAATTATTTTTTGTACAGTATCTCTTATTGCTCCAACAAATTTAGTTTTACCTGCATTATAAGTATATATCCCAACCTGATGAATATCATCTATATTATCATAGTGAAATTTTATATTTAAATTATCTTTAAATGGCTGAGTTGATGGAAAAAAGGAGTAAGCATCAGACAAGATCACATCATCCTTTTCTTCATAATCATGAAATTTCCAAACTAACAGTGAGTCATACACAGTGTTTTTCTCATAGGTTATGGAAATTGTAGAATCAACAGACCATATAGAACCACTTTTCTGTCTGGATATACAATGAAAATCAATATTCTCTCTGATAATTTTCTGGTTAATATTTCCTATTCGAATTTCTGATGCAAATGCTTTGTCCCAAATTCGATAAGCAACAGGTTCTGTAACATATTCCTTTAAGGATTTGGATTTTAATTTAATTTCATAAAACTCATCAGGTGATTGAAGAAAAAACTTCGGAGTTGCAGATGGAATTTTGTCAAACTTCAGTTTACACAAAAATGTTTTAGGATTCTGAATATATTTAATATCAACATTAATGTCCGTATCTCTTCCTTCAATCTCAGGAAGATAATTTGTTGAAAACTCTTCTCCGCTATAATAAGATATTCCAATTAGTTTTAAAATAAACTCATCTTGATGAATTAATGGAACTGTAAAATTATATGTGGAATCGGATTTTGAAAAATTATCAATTTGTACTGTTTGAATAAAAGAACCGGATTTGTTCAACCACTTTCCATAAATCTTTTTGTATAAAAATGTAGAATCCCGTTTAATGGAAATATTGAATCCTGATGTATCTTTTTTTACCGATACGATTTGTGGAATTATTTGTTGTTCAGCATTAATTTTAAAGGAAACAAAAGATTTGTTACCATTGAAATCAATAACCTCTAGTTTTATATCATGTAATCCATGTGAATAGTTCAATATTCCATTATCTTTTGTCAGGTAAAAAGGCATGATGGCATTTTTATGATATTTCCACATTCTTATAAATCGTCCTTTACCTTCATTCATTAACTGCTTATCGCGATCAAGATTGATTAATTTTGTATTATTAAAACTGAATCGATCATACTTTTGGGCGAATATTAATTTGTTGTTACAATATAGATTCATTATATATGATCCATATTTATTCCACAAGCCCTCTACCCGATCATAAGTGGACAACTCAATTCCGAAATCACCACTTACCTGAATCGGATTTGAGTTCAATTTATATCGACCATTACTTGTATATTTTGTATTAAAAATCTTTATCTCATTTGTTCCATTGATTTCAGAATCTTTACTCAAAGGTACAATCGCTATTTTCTTTATCAGTGGTCTTGTTTTATCAACAATACTTAATCCTTTAAATTGTAATGGATTAAGAGGCTGTTGTTTTGAATCTCGAATCTCGAAGTGCAAATGAGGATGTCGTGTTCCTGTACAGCCTGTATAGGCAATTATCTCTCCTTTTTTTACCGGAATTTGCTTGGATGTAAAATATTTATTTATGGAATATCTACCAATTTTTTTTTGTTCTTCTTTAACATATTTATTCGTCTTTGGTGCAAAACCATCAAGATGACCATATACGGCAGTGTTTCCGTCATTTAACTGTAAATAAAGTGCCTTTCCATAACCAAATGGGGAAGTCCTAACACGACTGATATATCCATTACCAATTGCATAAACCGGATAACCTGTATTGTTGTTGGTTTTTATGTCAATTCCAGCATGGTAATGACCGGAACGGTATTCGCCGAAAGTTGCACTAAGTTGTGTACTGGAGTTTGTTGGCCAGAGATATTCCTGAGCAAAATTGAAACTTATTAAACATAAAATTACTAAAACGGTTTTATTTATCTTTTGCATATATATTCTTTTTTTTAAGGGAATTTATTTTTACTAATACCCATTAACAATTTTAAACATGCAAAATATACTAACTTGAGACCTATATCTTCAATCCATTTTAGATATTTATTTTAAATCCTTTATTTCCCAGGGTAAGATGATTTTTCCTGGTTTATCAAGTTCATCTTTGACTCTCATAAAAACCAAACCAACATAGCGTTTTGATTTTTTAGTTTTATTTACCCATTCATCATATTCTGTATCAAAAGTTGTCATTTTACTACTCGATGATTCTCGGATATAAATTTTTCCGTTTTTCTCAGCAATCATTAACATATGTGCAGAAAAAATATTATCCTTATTTGCAAAAATCAAAGCAAGAATATCTCCGGTTTTCACATTATGCTTAATTTTTAATAAGTCTTTAATGGGAACATAATGAATAGTCATTTTACGATCTTTTTGCACATATCGTAAATCAGAAATACCTTTGCCTTGAAAAAATGTTTTATGAGATATTGTCCGGGTTGTAGGTTTAGCATATTTTTCACCAACTATTTTTGTAACATCATCAAGTAGCCAACTATTTTCCGGTAACCAATCTCCCATTGTGTAATGATTTCTGGTTCTCATCCCAATCATTCCATTTTTATACCTGATCTGTTGTAGATTGTTGAAAAAATTATCCCAGCTATCAGAGATCGACATTGCCAGAACATGCTCACAAAAAACCATACAATTGGTTTCTTTAAAATTCACTAATTGCCATGTTTCGTATAGTGCATCCTTACCATCACCGGCACATTTTATATTATAGGGCATTCCTAAAAACAATTCGGAATATTTATTTATTCTTTCTGTGACAGTTAGATTTTGAGATGATACGTCAGTTAGAAGTTCATCAATCTGCTGATTTGTCATTTCATATAATTGCTCTGCCTGAATTTGTTGACTAATAGTAAATGCTACTATTATACATAATATTATTCTGATATTTTTTTTCATTTTGAATCCTTTTTTGTTA
>JAOZSG010000031.1:7408-16097 GCA_029939785.1 Fidelibacterota bacterium
TTAGACAGGATTAACAGGATTTACTGGATTGTTTTAAATTAGTTTTATCCTGTTTATCCAGTTAATCCTGTCAATAAATTTCTTCGTTTTTTCACATAACTTTTAACACTACCGTTTTGCTACCATAATACACACTCATATTGTTATGAAATTAATTCGTGTCTATTCGTCCGTCAAGGGCCGGATTTTCAATGTCCATTAGTGGTTCATATTTTGTCATTCCTTTTACTATGAATTACTTCAAAAAAACTATCGGTTTGATTAGATTTTGACTTTTTCCATTCACAGAAAAATAATATACTCCTGATGAAACAACTTGTCCTATGTCATTTTTTCCATTCCAACTCAATTCACGATATATCCCTTGTCCACCACTATTTTCAATTGTCCTGACTTTTTGCCCAAGATTATTGTAAACCGAGATAGATACTTTTTCATATTCAGGTAAAACCAAATCAAACTTTACATTATTATTAAACGGATTTGGGTAACCATTTGACAGTTGAAACTTTGTAGATATATTTATTTCATCTTCTGGAATATGTGAAGGATCCAATTTGAAAAAGTCAAATGTTCGTGATATCAATTCATTCTTTTTGTCAATTTCTACTATTGTTTCCCATGGGAAACTTAGATATACAACCCGTCCAGTTTCTGTTCCATTAAATGCACCTTCATACTGAATTCCGGCAAAATAGGAGGATGAATATTTTAGACAAGTGGTCGATCCATTTTTAGGTTTAATGGCATCTGGATAATCCTCTGCATAAATCCCATGACTTCCATTATCATAACTAAAGTTTATACTGTCAAAAATTGATCCGGAATTGCCTGTAACATTATAAATTTTCGAATCATCAGCAACATATTCTGCTTTTAAATAATTATAATAGAAACTTTTATCTATTGATGAACCTTTATAATCCAGATCCCAGCCAATTTCTGATCCACTAATAAATAACTGACCACCATTATCCAAATATTTCTTTAATAAGTTCTGCTCCTGAGAAGATAAAGTTTCATCAGCAGTGGACTCATCACCACAAATCCAAAACACTGCTTCATAGTCACCAAGTAAAATATTTTCACCAATTACTGTTTCATTTGCAACAGTTTCAAAATTAAATCCTGCCAGAAAAATTGCATCTCCCATCCATTTAGCAAATTCATGATAAGGAAGATGATAACTGCCCGATGATTCGATCCTATCAAACCCATCAACTATTAATATTTTCTGTCCTGAACCTTCCCATGAAAAATAACCGTAACTATCAGTCGGAAGACTTTCCGTTCTGGCATCATCACCATTAACAGACAGTAATCTGAAATAAGCAGGAGATATCAAACTAAAATCAAATGATTCTGTACATGAAGTATTATCAACGGGAAATAAAGAATCTGTATAAAATTCTTCCCAATCCTCATCTTCATTAAAAAATTCTAATAATATGCCATCACAATTTGAAGTATCAGTTAGACTCCATTCAATATTAATTGATTCATCAAATATCACTGAAGTAAGTACGGGTGATTCCGGTGGAACATCAGCATCTTCCATATATATGTAATATCTTGGTGAATAAGAAGATAATTGAGACAATGTGTAATGGGTGTAATCAACTCTCCAGTCTGTTGAACTTCCTGCGGCTTCAACTGCTGAAATTGTGCCATCAACATTTCGTTTTACAGCCAGTCTGACATGCCCATGTTTATGAATAGCATCACCAGGTTTTATTTCACTCCAGGAAGAAACTGGAAGAGTAATTGGACCATAAGTAGGATTATCCATCATTCGGGTTGAGTAATGCGAACTCATCTGCCAGCACCGACAGACATAACCGGAACAATCAACACCTCTTGCATAACTACTCACTCCGTCGGTATGAATATCTCCGGCATATTTTCCAGAAGACATTCCGGCATCATATTCAGATAAAGTATTAAAGCCACCCCATTTATAGGGTATTTTAAAATTTGTGCCAATATTTATCCAATCAGGAGTTTGTACCAAGTCTCCATCAGGAGCAGTTTCCACTCCGTCTGTTACATTTGCAGTTGTACATGTCCACTGATGTTTGACATAGGTATCAGCAATTTCTAAAGTTTTGTCACGACTAACAGTTGTAGTTTTTTTATGTAAACTTGGTTCTATTTGTGATTTTTCTTCATCATATTCAAATTCATTATAATGAAGATGTTTCTGGAATTTTTTAGGATATTTTCCGTTGTAATCTTTTGGTATAATATCAGGAATATCCCACTTGAATATATAAATCCCATCGTGAGATGAAATCATGTGATGAATTATTCCGTTTTTATCCAATATTAAATCTTTATGAATTGAAGTAAAATAATGAGTAGGAATATTAATTTTGCCAAGTTTTTCACCAGAATAATTTATAATCCATATCTGTCTGTCAACTTCAAGTGGAATTTCTTTTACAATCAGATCAACATCCAGATATAGTCTATTATATTTATCTGCTCCAATAATTTGCATACATCCAAGGTTATTTTCATAATGATTAAGATCGATTTTGAATCCACCATCATTGTTTGTAACAGAAATTTCAGCATGATTTTTATTTAAACTCACAACTTTAAAATGTTCAGAATATTTCTGTGTTTTATTTTCTACAAGAAAAGAAAATTTTTTGTCAGGTTTTACAACAAAATCTTTGGCTTTGGCTGGAGCATAAGTCTGTTCTGATAAATGACCTGATATGAATTTTTTGAGTGATTTATTTACAGGATCAAGCAGAGTAATAATTGAATCCTGTACAGCAAAACTTTGAGGACCAAAATAACAACCAGGTTCAACACGGTATCTGACATTTTCAGCAGGATTCTCGCCCCATTGGATAAATAATTCCTGAGTAGGAATTTGGGCTGCCAATAAATTTGTTAATAATAAAAGGATAAACAATTTTCTTTTCATATTTCACTCTCTAATCATTAGATGGGATTAACAGGATTTACTGGATAACGATTTTATTATCCTGTTTATCATGTTAATCCTGTCCAAATTTTTTCTTTCATTTTTTAATACTACCCATCAATTTCACTATTGCTCTTTCGAAAGAAATATATGAAAACCTTCATTTTCATTTCAAAATATTAAGTGATAAATTAGTATAGTAAATTCAATTTAAAAAGCAGGAAGTAAATGTCTATTTCTGAAAATTACATAAAAATTCGTCAAGAAATTCCTTCACATGTTACTATTGTCGCGGCAGTGAAAACAAAAACAACTCCGGAAATACTCGAATTAATAGACGCCGGAATAAAAGATATCGGTGAAAATTATATTCAGGAACTTGAGCAGGTATCAGGTGAATTAGGTACAAGAAAAAATGAAATCACCATGCATATGATTGGTCATTTACAATCCAATAAAATAAACAAAGCATTGAAATATTGTGACACTATCCAGACTATTGATTCGGTTAAAAAAGCTATTGCAATTAATAATAAAATTGAAAATAGTTCTAAGATTATTTTTCCGGTTTTAATTTCAGTGAATATTGCAGAAGAAACTGCAAAACATGGTGTTGCTCCGGATTTTGAAGAAATTCAAAAAGTAGCCGAATGTATTTCGCAACAAAAATATCTGAAATTAGAAGGATTAATGACACTTGGACCTTTTGGACATACACCTGAGCAACTTCGACCTTACTTTAAAAAAATGAAACAATTCAACGATAAACTTCGTTTATTAAATCTTCCAAATACAGAGATCAAAACGCTCTCTATGGGAATGTCAAATTCCTATAAAGTAGCAATAGAAGAAGGTTCAAATATGGTAAGACTCGGAACTATATTATTAGGACCAAGAAATTATTGAGGTCATGGGATCTGAGTTATAATTTTTTTATCATTTTTTGAGCAGCTTTGTATGCTTTTCTTGTCATCTTTTTTTGAAATAGTTCAACTTCTTTTTGTGTAACTTTCCCTTTTCTCCACTTATCGAGTTTTTTTTCTGTTTGCTTGAAAATATCATGTTGAACTTTATCAAATTTTTTTCTAATTGTCTTTAAAATATCAGTATTGATTAAGTGTTTATCTTTACTATATACAATCTGTTTAAGATGTCTAAATTTCTCATTGAGGGGAGAGTTTCCAATTGAGTCTAAGAGTTCGGGAACATTGTTTGAATAAACCCAAAGAGGAATGGAAATAGAAACTGCTGCTTCACCAAGATTACACCAAAAAGTTGTAAGTTCAGGATTTTCATTTTTTTTAATACCGTGAAATACAGCAACGGAAACAGTACGATAACGATTGATAGTATTTTTTACATTATAATGTATATTCTCCACAATTTCCTGATCCGGAATTTGAATATCTGCTATTACATCTTTAATTACCGAGGAATATTTTAAAGTATTTTGCTTTTTATGAATTGTAAAAATATCATGAGCCTTTTGGTATCTGGCATAACCGTATTTTTTCTTGCCTTTTCCCTTTTCCGAAAAATTGGCACGGATAATAAATCCATCAGGAAAAGATGATGTATCACTTGCATCAAATCTAAAATATTCATTGTTGCCTGTTTCAAAAAATGATGCACAACCAGATGCATCAATTACACCGAAATTACTTGTAACTTTTCGTGTAGTTTTATTTGTTTCTTTCAGGAAGGTTTCAAAATCATTTATGGTTTTACATTTTATCAATGCCTCTTTCATAAAAACACCTTCATTATCATATTGTGTGTTTTCCTGAATTTCACAAATCATATCTCGGGATTCAGCATTCATTATAGCAAATCCGAAATTATTTACACCTGCCCAGACTTGTGTTGTATCATCAGCATTGATCAGGCCAATAAATCTCACATTACTATATTTGAAAAAGGTAATCTCATTTTTATCACTCGATGAATCACGATTTTTCCATAAAATTGAACGATTATCACATGTGTTTGATTTGTTTGTCAATCCTGTTGTACATGCAAATAATGATTTGTCTGTTTTTATAAAAAGAAAAACAAAGATGATTAAATAGAAATAATAGTGTTTTCTAAACATTGAAACCTCTTATTGTTAAAAATTATTCCATAAAAATATATAGAAACGATATGTGATTAAAAACAATTCTCTATATTATTATTTACTTTTACCAAATAATAATGTATTTTTCATTTTTATTAACTTAAAGGAATCGAAAATGACAAGAACTGAAAAAACATTTACAAATGGTAAAGTGATAATACCCGATGAAAAATATAAATCAAACTTTACAATTAGAGAAACAGAAAGTGCAATTAAATTTATTAAGGATTATTTTCAGGATGCTTTTGCATTAGAAATGAATTTAAAAAGAGTTTCCGCACCTATTGCCGTATTGAAAAACACAGGATTGAATGATTATTTGTCAGGTTGGGAACAGCCAGTCAGTTTCAATATCTCATCAATTGAAAATAAAAGCGATAGTAATAAAGCTGAAATCGTGCAGTCATTAGCAAAATGGAAAAGAAATGCACTTAAAGAATATGGATTTATTAGTGGAGAAGGTTTATATACAGATATGAATGCAATTCGTCCTGACGAACCAATACTGGACAATCTTCATTCTATTTATGTTGATCAATGGGATTGGGAAAGAATTATTGCCGAGAATGAACGTTCACTCGATGTTTTAAAATATATTGTAAAAAAAATCTATTCTGTTTTGGTGAAAACCGAACAAAATGTATGTGCAAAATATCCAAAAATACCAAAACCTTTTTTGCCTGATGATATCTATTTTATACATACTGAAGAGTTAGAAGAAATGTATCCTGAATTATCTCCACGCGAAAGGGAAGATGCAATTTGTAAGGAAAAAACAGCAGTCTTTTTAATTGGTATCGGGGGAGATTTAAAAAGTGGCAAGCCTCATGATGCCAGGGCGACTGATTATGACGATTGGACTACTGACACCGGTAATGGAAGAAAAGGAATAAACGGAGATATTATAGTATGGAATCCTGTACTGAACCAGGCTTTTGAATTGTCTTCAATGGGAATTCGTGTTAATAAAGAAGCATTGCTCAAACAGTTAAATTTAAAAAATGAGATGTATAAAACTGAACAGTATTTTCATAAACGTATAATTGATGGAACTCTGCCGCAGTCAATTGGTGGTGGTATTGGACAATCGAGATTATGTATGTTTTTTATGAGAAAAGCTCATGTTGGTGAAGTTCAGGCAAGTATCTGGCCCGATGAAATGTTAAGGATTTGTCAAGAACATGATATAAAGATATTATAAAAATTTGTCAATATTGATAAACTCGTAAAAAGTGAAAATTTTAACGCCAGTCAAAAGCCTGGTTTAGCAACAAAGGACGCTGAGGATGCAGACTCGCACAAATTTAAACTATAGCCTTTGCGATCTTTGCCCGTCAAAGGCCGGATTTTAGAACGGTCTCTGCGTTAAAAAATACTTTTTGCGGTTTCATTATATATAATTTATTATCATTCAGTCTCATAATTATTCTGCCTGGTTTTCTTCTAAATTAGTTACTTAGAGATGTTAGTGGGTAGATCGCACTGAAATCGTTTTTTACGAGCCCATTAAATGTAAGTTATATATCCTTTGTGTTTGTATTTCTATATTTTGATACTTTTATTTTATAATTAGCAATTTTATACCCAATAATCCGTTCACTGGAACGTAATAATCTGGCAGTTTTAGAAATGTTTCCTCTCGTTGATTTCAGTGTGTCTTTGATTAATTCTTTTTCATAGGAAATTACAGCATTTTTCAAAGATAAGCTGGTTGTTGTATTACTACTTTCTGCAGTTTGTAAACTTGGTGGTAAATGATAGCTGTGTATCACACGCTCTCCACAAACCAATATCGCTCTTTCTATACAATTTTCTAATTCACGTACATTCCCAGGCCAGTGATATTGCATTAACATATCTATTGCAGGTGATGATATTCTATTGACAGTTTTTTGATGTTTTCTACAATATTTCAGCATAAAATGATCAGCAAGCAATGTAATGTCAGATTTTCTTTCTCTGAGAGAAGGGAGGAAAATTGTAAATACATTAAGACGATAAAACAGATCTTCGCGAAATTTATTTTTCTCAATCAGGTCTTCAAGATTAGAATTGGTTGCAGTAATAATTCTAACATCAACCTTAATACTTTCTGTACCACCAACACGAGTAAATTCTCTTTCCTGAAGAACTCTTAAAAGTTTGACCTGTGTCATTGGAGATAAATCGCCAACTTCATCTAAAAATATTGTTCCATTATCAGCTAGTTCAAATCGACCTTTTTTTAACTTGTCTGCACCGGTGAAAGCACCTTTTTCATATCCAAAAAATTCTGATTCTACCAGGTTTTCGGGAATAGCAGCACAATTAACAGGGATAAATGGTCCATTTTGTCTATTGGAATTATAATGTATTGCTTCTGCAAACAATTCTTTTCCTGTCCCTGATTCGCCTCTTAACAAAACAGTAGCACTTGTCTTTGCTACATTAGAAATTTGGCTGAGTACATCTTTCATGCTATGACTATTACCTATGATTTTGTTAAAACTGAATTCATCCTGGAGTTTGTGTTTTAGAATTACATTTTCATCTAATAGTTTTCGTCGTTCTCTATCTACAACCTGTTGAACACGAATAGGTTGTAGCAATGCAGATGCAATAATTGTCAAAAAGTTTAAATCAGCACTATAATCTCTTTTTGCATTATAATGTGTGCTAATTACCAAAGTTCCAAGAGATTGGAAGTCAAGAATAATTGGTGTTCCTATAAAACTTTGCTCTGTATTTTTTTCAGCATCCCAGGAACTCATCCGGTTTAGGAACAGAGGTTCTTTGCTAACCTGTGGAACGATAATAGGTTTTCCTGTTTCCGCAATTCTTCCTGTTAGTCCTTCTCCAATTTTATATTTTGTTTTGGCTACATTTTTTTTATATCCTACAGATGCAGCCATAGTAAGTGTTTTGCCTTCATTATCGGAAATAAAAACTGCTCCGGAAATAATCCCCCATGATTCCTGCAAAATTGATAGAGCTGCTTTGCTTGAATCAATAATGTTGAAATTTCGACTAACTGCCAGGTTAATATCTTTTAAGATTTGAAGGTAGTTGTTTATATCTTGAAAATTTGGCATTGTTACCCCTATGGATAAATTAATATTACAAAAATGTAGTACAATATATTTATTCTACAATTATGTAGTAATATTAATGTTTATATATTTACTTATCAATGATTAAATAGATTAATAACCATCATCTTCGGATAATACTGTAAAACGACCCATTCTATTGAGGAGAATACAAGATAGGTTATTAGCAACAGTGTAAATCTCATTAAATAATCGGACAGTCAAATACAGAGTAATTTGTATTTCAAACCCATCTGTGTAAAAAATTGTTTTTATAATAAATTGAATCAGGCAATGAGGATAATCCTACAAAAATGTATAATAGATTGTTGTATCCTACAAAAATGTATAGAGTATAATTGAAATTGGAAAGGAAAAATTGGATAATAAATTTTTAATAATTTGCAAGTTGTTGAATAGCAGGATGTTGACTATATATGAATAGATTCATCTGTATAGTTTTATTTTTGGCATAAGCTTTGACTATGTAAATATAAATTTTTGAAATTAATTAATCTAATAAATGGAGAAATCAATGAGTACTTTAAGACAACAGGCTATTTTTGA
>JAOZSG010000295.1 GCA_029939785.1 Fidelibacterota bacterium
AATATGAGTTTTTGGGTAACCTGCTGAGGGAATAGTAAATATCATGCTCTACATCATACCATCGATTTATTATAATACAGTTATTTAAAAGAATATTAGTTGATTGAGTTAAATAGGATGCTGAAATGGAATATTGGCCAGTTCTTTTTTCCTGTGAAACAGATTGTGAATTTACTGATATGTTTTTCCCGAGATCAAACCGTGAATAATCATCTGTATCCTGCCATGCCCGATAATTTCTGCTATAATTTGCTGTAATACCAATACCATAGATATATTTATTGTTAACTGGAAGTTTATCAACCCAACCAGGTTTATTGCTCCAGTGTTGAATTTCAGAGACAAAATCGGTTGTTTTTTTTTACTGAAGCAGGATATTGAATTAATACATAACAACCATTTTTTGTGAACACAGAATCTACTACAGAATAATTATCAATAATTTCGTGTAAAATATATTCTTCATATATTTGTTCAAAACTTGGTTTAAACAATCGATATCTACCATCAGAAAGTTGGGTAACTTCAAAAATTAATTGAATTTGTTTTTGTCTTGTCATGTTTTTTATAGCTCTGTATTCAGCAACGCTTTTAGCCTGGATAGAATCATAAAATGCTCCGGTATAACCGACAGCATACATTGAGTGATTGTTGGATTCAGGAAGGTTTATAAACCAGTTAGGCACTTTTTTCTGAGCATAAATCAGATTGAGGAGTAAAAATAATATTATGGATATTTTTTTTATCATTTGAAATTTTAACCTCGGAAAACGATAAATATTTTAAGGCAAAATGATTGTGAGATAGAATAATTATTTTTTTTGATATTTATAATTTTGCCATAAATCATTTTACAAAATAATTGGTCTTAATTAAATTAATTTAAAAGCCGGCAAAAATCTTAGAAAGAATTTTGCCGGCAAAATAAGTTTAATTAATCAACTGCATCAAGTTTTTCAATTTCTTTTTCAAGATCTTTAAAACTTAGATTTGCTTTTGCTTCATTGTATAAGGATTTTTGTCTGCGTGCCTGATTCATTGTTTCCTGTATCAAACTGTTTACGTTATATTCAGCAAGTGAATATGCATGATACAGATTTCCTTCAGTTTTAATGTCACGTTTAATGATTTTACATCCTCTTAATACTGTGTTTGCTATCTGTTTGCTTACAGAAGAAGTGAATTCCAAAGCTTCTGCATCCTCACCAACTCCACTTTCCTGCATGAAATTTTTAAACATGTTTGAAACCTTGACTTCAATTGCTCGTGCAATAGCATCTCTGGCTCTTGCATCTGCCGCTTCTTTCGCCATGCCCATGCTGTGTTTTGCTGCATCACCGGCTTCAAGAATGGAATCTTCAGTCTGTGGTGGATTTAGATACCATTTTGGAATATCATTCATCTTTGCTTTTGCTTTACCTCCACAATTAACTAACACTAAACTCATGGATAATAGTACAACAAGCATAATTAATTTTTTCATAATAAACTCCTTTCAAAAAGTTTTAAACCTAATTACTCACTTTTGTTAAAAATGCACTAAACTGTTTTTTCGATATTTTTATATTGTTAAATGATTTTGTAACAGCACCTTCTCGTGATTTTAAATCTAATGCTCTGCCTTTTCCGGAAACTGTCCCTAAAATATTTCTATTACTTTTCTTAATAAGATGAAATTTTGCAGAACTTTCCACAAAATATTGTTTTCCGGAAGGTGAATCAATTGTTTTTTCATCTACTACAATAATATGTCCTTCTATTATATATTTTGCATCTTTAGATATTTTATAACCATTTTCAGAAATCTTTTGAGCAATCATTTTTTCAACCTTTGGGTATCTGCTTCCGCTTTTATCATCAACTCTAACATCAAAAGTAAAGTTAGATGCTTTAACTTTATAAATTAGTGATGTAGTTGGCATTTGTATTTTTTTATCTTGGGCTGAAATATCTGCACAAAATATTACTTCTCCTCTGGTACTGGTTTCATCAGTAGGAACTGCTGTAATCTCTAATGAAATTTCTCCGTCAATATCTGTCGATAATGCTTCAATTCTTTCACCATTAATATATTTTATTTTGATTGGTAAGTGTTGAACCGGGATTTCTATTGATCCATTTTTGTATGAGGCTCTTAATAGAATTTTATTAGGTAATTTGGTTCCGGCAAATCCAATTTGATTATCACCTTTTATAATTGTTAAATGAATTTGTGATACTAATTCTCTAATTTTTGATGTTATTTGAGATTCATTTAAGAATGTATTAATTTTGTATTTTTCTCCTGTCAAAGCAACATAGAGTTCATTTCTTTTATGATATTCAGGAATTATTTTTTTTGCATCCTGATAATTATTGATAGATGCTGGAATATGTCCTTTACCAAGCATATCATCCGCTTCTTTTAAAAAACCTGAAATTTGATCAATTACTTCATCCATTTTGGTTTCAAGTGTTTTTAAGTATTTATATTTATTTAGAACTGCCAACGCATAATAGTTTTTCTTATGTTTTTTAATTTCAACAATTTCAATCCCGGAAATATCTGCTGAAACTTTGGATATAATATTAATTTTTGTATCAGACAATGTTTTGATTTTATCATTATTCCGAATTTCCTGTTCAGTATTTTCCAATTTAGATTCAATTTGTACACTTATCTGTTTAATGAGATTAGATCTTGCTAACTCTTCAGATTGAGTTCTTTCTTTTGAGATACCAACACCCAAAAAATATTCCTTTGAAGAATATTTGGAATGAGTTCCTGTTGTAACCCACTTGGGAATTTTTGCCCAAAGCATACTTGTTAATATAATTAAAACTAAAATGGTTTTTTTAATATTCATATTTAACTTCTGTTTTATTTAGATTATTCATAAATAACTTTTAATAGTATTAGTTTTCTATTTAGAGATATTCTTTTTATTTCACCTTCATTTTCATAATTTTTTTTGAAATAACGATAAATATCAGATGAGGATTTAATTTGGTCAACATCACACCAAATAGTTGTATCGTAGGTAAAATCTGCAACAATATTTTCTTTGTATGATTTTGATATTTTGGGGATTATATCTGCAATTGCAAAAATGATATCCTCAGCTTCATCAGTGGAAAAATCCTGGCTGACTTTCACAATTAATTTATATTGGACTCCTTGTCTTAAATCTTTTTCCCAATATTTTATTATTCTGCTTAATACTTTTTCTACTGCATCTTTCATTGCTTCTTCTATTAATACAGCATCAGATGTATTTCTTTCATTACTATATCCGGTTTCAGTTCCCAAAAGTTTTCCAGTAGTTGTCTCAAAAGCCCGACAACCTACAGATACTTTTTTAACTGTAGTTGATCCTACTTTTCGTTCAAAAATATCAATAGAATATGTAATATATACATCGCTGCCAATTGATAACGCAAGCATGTAACTGAAATCTGATTCTTCTCCTGCTAATAAGAATTGTGTAGAAGAAAGATCTTGAATTACTTTTTGTTGACCCGGAACAATTACGTCAAAACTTTTTGCTGTCAGATATGCTTCAATTACTTCTGCTCCCTTTTTTTGATTTATATCAGTTTGAAGTAATTCAATAGCAGAAATATCTCCTTTTGTTTCAGGAATCACCATTATAAACGGAAGACCAATCTTTTGCATTATTTCGGTTTTTTGAGATATTATACCTTTTTCAACTAAATATTTTTCAATCAATCCTGTATTAATTTTATATGTTTTCTTTACTTTTAATTTTTTCCCACTATCTATTTTTACACGTGACTCATAATATTCAGATTCCCATGCTATATAGTTGTTGATATTATTCTTATTAAAAAAATCATTTTCAATATTTTTAAATTTTTTCTGGGATTCCTCGTTGTATAGGATTGGGTCGGTATTACCGGAAAGTACAAACCAGACAGCTGTTCTTCTGGCATCTAAATTTGCACTTTTGTCAAGATTTTTTGATTTTGGCTTTCTGTTTTTTTTATCTATTCCAATTCCGGTTGCTTTGATCATTACTACTCCCGGAGAAGTAACTTCAATAAAAACAGCTTCTCTGGAACGAGGAAGATTTGATTTTGCTAAACAAAATGTAGAAAATATGAGTAATACTATAAATAATTTATTCTTAATTGTCATAATTTAATTTTCCTTTTTAATCTTCTTATAAAAATAAGTCTATTTACATATTATTTTTAGTGCTACAGGTCACAAGATTAAAAAAAAATTTATATTTAGTGAATGTCCAAATCATAGAATTAATATTAGGAAAAATAATTAATGAATTCAATACTATAGTTTTTAAAAAGATTTTTTTCTGATATAAAATATCAGGTTTTGTTATTTAAAGGATAAACAACTTGCATTAATTAGGCTAACC
>JAOZSG010000296.1 GCA_029939785.1 Fidelibacterota bacterium
ACGAGTTTTTTGTAAAGATACGAAAGTTTTATATTTTTGATGTAATCAATTATTTGCTAATGATTCAGGGAGAGAAAAACCAGATGATGTGAAGGGGTTTGATGATTATGATATGCCATGGACCCAACAAGCCGAAGCCTATCGAATAGATGACAGACATGTAATGAATTCAGGTGAATCAAAAATTAATTATGAAGAAAGTCAAACCACGCCTGAAGGAAAAATAATTTGGGTAAATACTTCAAAAATTCCTCTGAGAAATAAAAATAATGAAATAATTGGAGTCTTGGGAACTTATGAAGACATTACAGAGCGTAAAATTGCAAGACAGGAACATCAAAAACGTTATGATCAACTAAAAACTTTTAATCAGTTATCAGTAGATCGAGAATTAAAAATGGTGGAATTGAAAAAGGAAATTAATCTTCTCTATAAATTAGATGGTAAAAAATCCAGATATACTCTTCCCGGGGATATTAATAATGAGGAAGTTAAATGAAAATAAGGCGAAAATTTTTTATATATACATTTTTTCAATTTATTATCACTGGCATTATAATTGGACTAATAGTTTATGTTATTTCAAAAAAAATATTTATTAAACAAGTTCATGAACATCTGACTTCTGTAGCACAATCCAGTTCCCAAAATGTTGAATATTGGTTAAATAATTATAAAAATCTATCAAAGATAATATCACAGGGAATTTCGGTAAATATTTTTTTATACGACAATAATGAAAAATTAGATGCCGCACATGCCAGGGTTACTCAAATCAAGAATACACATAAAGCAATATCAGGGATTAAAATTATTAATGCCAAGGGGATTGTTAAATTTTCAAGTTCGGGTGAATTAACAATAGATATTAGTCAAACAGAATTATTTCAAAAAGGAAGAGAAAAGGCTTTTCTTTCTCAAATTTATATATCGAAAAGCACAGGAAAACCAGTTATATCTTCTGCTGTTCCTATATATTCTAAGGATGTATTTCGTGGTATTATTATAATTGATTTTGATTGTGAAAAAGATATCTACAAAGTATTAAAAAATATAGCAGGTTTAGGAGAAACCGGAGAATTATACCTTGTAAATGCAGAAGGATATATGATTTCACCATCACGATTTGTAGATAATGTTATTCTAAATCAAAAAGTGGAAATTCTTAATATAAGATCTGCATTAAGACACAAGAATAGTAATGTTCATAAGCAAAATGAATTTATTATTTATAAGGATTATCGTGATATTAAAGTTATTGGTGTACATTCTTATATACAGGAGATGGACTGGTACTTGTTGGCTGAAATGGACACTAAGGAAGCATTTAAACCACTCGCAATTTTATTCGGAATTATTTTATTTTCGATTGTAATAATCATAATATTAGTGGGGATTGTTTCAATAAAATATTTCAATAGAATAGTCGCTCCTATCGAAAAACTTCAAAAAGGTGCTGAAGAAATAATTAATGGGAATTTGAATATAAAAATAAAATTGAATTCAAATGATGAACTTGGTGTACTTGCAGATACTTTTAATAAAATGACAAGAAAATTACAATTATCCGGTAAGCATGAGAAAAAATATTCAGATATACTTCAGATGAAAATAGAAGAAAGTACAGCTGAATTACAAGAAAGAGTTATAGAAAGTGATAGACAAAGAGATGCACTTCAGAATATTGCAAATGATTTAGTAGAGAGTAAAGCCAGATATGAGCAACTTTTTGAGAATATACATAGTGGTGTTGCAATTTATAAATCCATAAATAATGGAGAGAATTTTATTCTTCAAAGTATTAATACAGCATCGGAAAAAATGGAAAAACTAAGTCGACAGGATATAGTTGGAAAATTAATTACAGATGTATTTCCCGATGTTAAAAATTTTGGATTATTTGAGGTAATGCAAAAAGTTTGGAATACTGAGAAACCAGCTAATCATCCGGTAAAACAATACAAGGATAAGAGAATTTCATCATGGAGAGAAAATTATATATACAAACTTCCAACTGGTGAAATTATCTGTGTTTATAATGATATTACGGATCGAAAAAAAGTTGAAGAGGAATTAGATTATATCCATAATATTTATTGGAAATCTATTGAGAATGCTGATGGAGTATCTTATAAATATCTGTTTGGACATAATACGTATGAATTTATTAGTCCCAAATGTAAAAGTCTTATAGGTGTTTCCTGGCAAGATATAACCATTGAAATATTTAATAAATTAGTAATTAATGTTATAGTATCTGATCCAAATTACACTGTTGATAATGATAAATATAGAGAATTATTTAAACAGGGAGTAATTGAAAAATACTGGGTAGATTTGCAAATTAAAACTTTTGATGGAAAAGAAAAATGGTTATCTGATCGTTCATTACCTGTTCATGATGCTGATGGAAAAGTCATTGGTTCAATGGGAATTTTACAGGATATAACTCAGCAGAAAAAGATAGAAGAAAATCTTAGAAAGAGTGAGAAAGAGTATCGACAATTGGTTGAAAATGCTCCAATTGGAATAATTACAAGTACAATTAAAACAAAATTTTTATCAGCAAATACTACATTTTGCAATTTTACAGGGTATAGTGAAGAAGAACTTATTAATATTAGTTTGGTTGATTTAGTTGAAAATAATACGACTGATACAATTCAAAAGTTAATAAATGAGGAATTAATTTCCGGAGATGTTGAATATCTGAAAATAGACAGACAACTTGTTTGTAAAGATAATACTACTATTAATATATTAATTCATATGTTTGTGCAAAAAGATGAAAATGGAATACCACAATATTTAGTCAGTCTGATAAATGATGTTACTCATGAAAATGCTTTAGAAAATCAATTGCGTCAATCTCAAAAAATGCAGGCAATGGGTACACTTGCAGGTGGAATTGCACATGATTTTAATAATATTCTTCAAATAATATTTGGTTATTTGAGTATTGCAAGAGTTAGAGGCAAAGATGATGAAGAAATGCTTTCCTATCTGGAATTTATTCAGCAAGCAAGCAGTCGTGCAATGGAATTAGTATCCCAGATATTAACTTTTAGCAGACAATCTGAAGGAACTAAAAAAATCATATCTCCATCAATATTACTAAAGCAGGAATTAAAATTAATACGAAGTTCTATACCACCAGATATCAAAATAAATAAAAAAATTGATGATAATTGTGGGAATATTAATTGTAATTCTAATCAATTTCATCAGGTTGTTTTGAATTTGTGTACAAATGCTTATCATGCAATGGATTCTAAAGAAGGTGGAGACTTGGTTGTTGAATTAAAGGAAATTGAATTTGAATCTAATTATATTTCACGCTTTTCAAATATTAAAAAAGGAAAATATGCCAAATTAAGTATCGAAGATTCGGGTATTGGAATAAGTGAAAAAAATATATCCAGAATTTTCGAACCATTTTTTACTACCAAAGAAGTAGGAAAAGGAACAGGATTAGGGTTGTCAACAGTTATTGGAATCATAGAAAATCATTCGGGTGGAATAGATGTAGAAAGTAAAATTGGTAAGGGTACAAAAATCAGTATATATTATCCAATTCATAAAGAAAAAGAAGTTGTAGAAAATGTGAATGAGGATAAGAACAATTTGTCTGGCTGTGGAAATGTACTTTTTGTTGATGATGAAAAAGCAATAGTAGATGTGACAAAATTGGGACTTTCGCAAGCAGGATATGTAGTTGAAACAAAGAATAATGGATTAGAGGCATTAGAACTCTTTTTAAGTAATATTGGATATTTTGATATTATAGTATCTGATTATTTAATGCCTGATATTCAGGGAGTTGCAGTAGCAAAAATAATTCGTGAATATGATAAAAATATACCTATTTTGCTTTATACAGGGCATATTGGTGAATTAGATGAAAATGAATTAACAAAATTTGGAATTAATTCAATAATACGAAAACCGCTGGTTATAAGTGAATTGGTTACAATAATAAATAAATACGTAAATAAATCATAAGGATATATAATGTTAAAAAAAATATTAGTAATTGATGATGAAAAGCATATTCGGGATTCTTTTAAAATTAGGTTGGAACAAGAAGGATATAAAGTTGATGTTGCAGAAGATGGCGATATCGGACTTAAAATGGTATCAGATAATAATTATAATGTAGTAATTACTGATATCGTTATGCCGGAAAAAGAAGGATTGGAAGTGATACGGGAAATCCGAAGTCAAAATGCAGGAATTAAGATAATCGCAATTTCCGGAGGTGGTAGAATTTCTCCTGATAATTATCTTAATATGGCAAAACTTTTTGGTGCTGAAAATATTTTTAAAAAACCTGTGATATTGGAAGATTTAATTAAGGTGATTGA
>JAOZSG010000297.1:0-2574 GCA_029939785.1 Fidelibacterota bacterium
AATTACAAAAAAACCAAAAAGATACTTGATTTTTGTATATGTGTTATAGTAACTTTGCGGGCTTTATAATAATTAATGATTTAAAATAAACACAAGGATAAATATGAAACCAAAAATTCATCCAAAATACGTTACATGTTCTGTTACATGTTCATGTGGAAACAAATTTGAGACACGTTCTACAACAGGTGATAAACTAAAAGTTGAAATATGTTCAGAATGTCATCCATTCTATACAGGAAAACAAAAGATTCTTGATTCTGCCGGTAGAATTGAAAAATTTAACCGTAAATACGGAAAAAAAGACAACAAATAGTTACTTAGCTAAAAAATTAATAACGCCTTTTCATTACTCTATGAAAGGCGTTTTTGGTATCTAAATATGAATAAAAAAATACTAGTAGGTGGTCAGGCTGTTATTGAAGGCGTAATGATGCGTGTACCTGGTGCATACGCAACAGCTGTCAGAAAACTTGATGGAACAATTGAAACTCATCGGAAAGAACATAAATCTATTTCTGAAAAGTTTCCTATTTTGAAGAAACCTGTTATCAGAGGATTTGTTTCATTAATAGAATCTATGAAAATTGGATTTGAAACATTACAATGGTCTGCTGATATTGCTATAGAAGAAGAAGATAAAAAAGCAGGAAAAGAAACAAAAAAAGAAAACAAAATATGGACGATTCTTACAACAATTTTTGCTTTTGCTCTGGGAATAGGATTATTCGTAGTTTTACCACTTTTTCTTACTACTAAATTATTGAATATCGAACGTCAGGCTTTTTCATTTAATATTGTATCCGGAATTTTCAGAATTATCTTTTTTCTTGTTTATCTCTGGTTAATATCTTTAATGAAGGATGTGCAGACACTGTTTCAATATCATGGATCAGAACATAAAACAATATACGCTTTCGAAGCAGGGGAAAAACTTAATATCAAGAATGCTCAGAAATTTTCAACCTTTCATCCAAGATGTGGAACCAGTTTTATTTTTATAATCCTAATAATTTCCATATTAATGTATGCATTAATCGATACTGTAATAATATTATCTATTGGATCAATTACCCTTCCTATTAGAATTATATTTCATTTATCATTAATGCCATTAGTAGCAGGTGTAGGATATGAAGTTTTGAAATTTACTGCAAAACATCAGGAAAAAGCTATTGCAAGATGGATGACAATGCCAGGTTTATGGTTACAACGCATCACAACAAAACCTCCAACTGACGAACAGATCGAAGTTGCTATTACATCTTTAAAAACCGCTTTTGGTGAAAAATTCAATGAAGTTGAAGGACAGAAATTCACAGCAGAAGCAATAGATTAAAGAAAATCAGATTATGATTGACAAATTAAAAGAAGTAGAAAAACGATATAATGATCTTAATGAAGAGTTAATAAAACCGGAAATTATCAATAATCAGGATTTGTATGTTGATGTTACAAGAGAGCATAAAGAGCTTAGACCTATTGTAGAAAAAAGCAGAGAATATATAAAAATTCTGAAAAAACTTAAAGAAGATCGAGAAATACTTCAAGGCGATGACAAAGAATTAATAGAACTCGTTGAGATGGAAATTGATGAATTGGAAGAGTCTGAGGAAAAACTTCTTGAAGAATTAAAAATCATGCTTCTTCCAAAAGATCCCAATGACAGTAAAAATGTAATCATCGAATTAAGAGCGGGTACAGGCGGAGATGAAGCTGGACTTTTTGTTGCTGATCTTTATAGGATGTATGTCAAATTTGCTGAACAGAATAAATGGAAGATTGAAGAATTAGGTTCAAATGCTATTGGTGGCGGTGGATTTAAAGAAATATCTTTTGAGTTAAAAGGCGAAGGCGTTTTTGGTACTATGAAATTTGAGTCAGGCGTTCATCGTGTTCAAAGGGTTCCGGAAACAGAAACCCAGGGCAGAGTTCATACATCCGCAGCAACTGTAGCAGTACTTCCTGAAGCGGAAAAAGTTGATATCCAGATTGAACAAAAAGATCTCAAAATTGATACATATCGTGCCAGTGGTGCCGGTGGTCAGCATGTGAATAAAACTGAATCAGCAATTAGAATTACTCACCTTCCAACAAATGTTGTTGTTACATGTCAGGATGAATCTTCTCAGCATAAAAATAAAGATAAAGCAATGAAAATTTTGCGAAGTCGATTATTTGCACAAAAACAGGAAGCACAACAGAAGAAGATTGCAGCCAAAAGAAAATCAATGGTAGGATCAGGTGATAGAAGTGCAAAAATTCGAACCTATAATTTCCCCCAGGGAAGAGTTACAGATCATAGAATTAATCTTACTTTATATAAACTTGAAAAAATAATGTACGGTGATCTCTTTGAAATCATCAACGAAGTGAAACTGGCATATAACATGGAATGCCTCAAAGCTTCTGGTATGAATGACAAGAAGTAAGTCTGTACTATAGATAATCATCGGTTTCTTTGTAACTTTTGTAACTACTCAGGTGCATATTTAATGAAGAGAAAAAGAAAAATATCGCCCGCTAAACACACGAAAAAACACGAATATATTTTATTTTTTTAGCGTAATATAA
>JAOZSG010000297.1:2674-4355 GCA_029939785.1 Fidelibacterota bacterium
ATTTACAATATTTGGCGGAAAACTATATTCTTAATCCACGTGAGTTGTGACATTTATTTATTATTTTACTAAACCAGATATAATGACAGATTCGAAAAAAATATTTTTTAAGGTAGAGGTCGTTGAAAATCCAATATAATCATATCTCTGCGATCTTTGCGTTAAATTAATTACTTTTTATGAAACTATCAGATATAAATTTTTGATAAAACAAAGTTCCCAGAACTAGCATATTTCAACAATTACTTTTCAGAGGATAAACTTGCAGGAAAATAAAACACAATCCAAAAATGAAGTATGGCGTGTTGTTGATATCCTCAATTGGTCTAAAAATTTCTTAAAAAATAAAGGCGTGGAATCTCCTCAAATTGAAGCAGAAATGCTACTCATGAAAGTTCTAAATTTTTCCAGGATTGATATATATATGCATCATGAGCGTCCACTTTCAATTCAGGAACGAAATGAGTTCAAATATTTATTACTTCAACGAACATCCGGAATACCTATTCAATACATACTTGGCAAAACAGAATTTATGAGTTTGGATTTTTTTGTGTCAAGTGATGTTTTAATTCCAAGGCAAGATACGGAAGTAATTATAGAAAATCTCATCGAAAAATATAAAACAAAAGACAATATAAAAGCCCTTGATCTATGTACAGGTTCAGGATGTATTGCAATTTCACTCGCACATTATCTCCCAAATATATCAATGACTGCAATCGACATAAGTGAAGCAGCTCTGAAAATTGCTAAAAAGAATTGTTCACATAACAATCTATCCAACAGGATAAATTTTTTACAACTGGATATTCTAAAAGAAAATATTTCAGATGGCTCTTATAATCTGATAGTATCCAATCCCCCATATATCTCTAAGGAAAAATATATAAATTTAGCCCCACTTGTAAGAGATCATGAACCAAAAATCGCACTTTATCCGGGTGAAGATGAATATATTTTTTATAAACGTTTAAGTAAAATTGCTAATAACAAACTAATTTCAAAAGGATTACTTGCTGTTGAAATTGGTGGAGATTATCAGGTTGATATTATAACTAGTATTTTTACATCTGCGGGTTTAACTAATATCGAAATCATAAAAGATTACAATAATATATGCCGGGGAATAATTGCCAAAAAAAATTAAAAAAACAAATCCGTTCTTTGCTCTGGTAAAAATAACAAGACCATTAAATTTATTCCAGGCTAGTATTGCTGTTTTAGTTACAGCATCAATTATGAATATATTTCCTCATTGGAATTTGATTTTTATTACAATCAGTATCGCATGTTGCTTCGCTGCTGCCGGAAATAGTATAAATGATTATTTTGATGCAGAAATAGATAAAATCAACCGACCTTATCGACCTATTCCAAGTGGAAGCATTTCAAAAAACACTGCAATATTTTTTACTATAATATGTTTTATTATTGGATTTTATCTCTCCATTCCCATATTCACATACACAACAGGTTTTATATTAATTTCAACTGCTATATTGCTGATTGCTTATACTCCAATATTTAAACCTACTGTTTTTATGGGTAATTTTATTGTAAGCACAATTTTAGGTACTACCTTTATTTTTTCTGCATCAATCTTTGGAGATATTACTAAGGGAATCCCTCCTGCCCTTCTTGCTTTTGGATTCAATCTTGCCAGAGAACTAATCAAAGT
>JAOZSG010000298.1 GCA_029939785.1 Fidelibacterota bacterium
CCTCTTTCATATGCAGGCATATAATGTTCAATCTTAATTTTTTCAAACGGTGGAACACCAAAAGGTGTATCATAATCTGATAAAAATGGATTGCTATTTTTTTGGGAACACGAAATTGTAGATATTAATAGAATAATACCAACAAACAGAATTTTTTTCATAAGAACTCCTATTATTATTGATGTTAAAATTATTTTTCCTTTATAATATTCAAAACATTGAATGATAATGTAAATTATTTAAAAATAAAATATATATTTATTAAAAATATAAAAAAACTGAACTCTACTCTCCGATTACTTTTATTAAATATTTCTTTGGTCTTCTTCCGTCAAATTCACCATAAAAAATTTGCTCCCATGGACCAAAATCAAGTTCTCCATTAGTAATTGCGACTACAACTTCACGTCCCATAATCTGACGTTTCATATGTGCGTCTGCATTATCTTCATATCCGTTATGTGCATATTGTGAATGAGGTTTTTCCGGTGCTAATTTCTCCAACCATTTTTCATAATCTGAGTGAAGTCCTGATTCATCATCATTTATGAAAACACTTGCTGTAATATGCATAGCATTTACCAAAACCAATCCTTCCCTAACACCACTCTCATTTACAACTTCCTTTACATCTTTTGTAATATTAATGAACATTCTCCTCTTTGGAACATTGAGTATTTTGTGTTTTGTTAATGATTTCATTTTATTCCTTTTTTTTACTTTTAAACTGGATTTATGAGGTTGTATTTATACAAAACTATACAGTTAATCATATTAATTTTGTCCGTTTGGATTAATAAGTTTATCTTTTCATTTTTTCATTAAACTTTTGAATTTTTACACAGAAATATATTAAACTACAAGCAATTCTCAAAGAAAGATAAAAAATGAAAATTATTTTAGCTCCTGACTCATTTAAAAACAGTTTAAGTTCTTTGAACGTTTGCAAATCTATAGAAAAAAGCATTCTAAAAATTAGACCTGAAGCAACAATCATATCCATACCAGTTTCCGACGGTGGAGAAGGATTTGTTAATATATTATCAAATCATCTGAAAATGGAAATGATCGCAAAAAATATTACCGGACCACTTGGAGAAAAAACTATTGCAGAATATGGAATATGTGAAAATACAGCGTATATTGAACTTGCACAGACATCCGGTATTCAATTACTTAATCAGAAAGATAAAAATCCGTATAAGACTACAACTTACGGATTTGGTGAACTTATTTTAGATGCCATAAACAAAGGAATACGGAAGTTTATTCTTGGCATTGGAGGTTCTGCTACTAATGATGGTGGATCTGGAATGGCTCAGGCATTAAAATTTGAATTTTATGATAAATCTGGTCATAAAATTAAAGACAAAATGAATGGTGATTTAATTGGAAATTGTTCTGAAATAAAATCGTCAAAAATAGAAAAAATATTGAAACAATGTCAATTTCTTGTTGCATGTGATGTTTCAAATCCACTCCTCGGAAAAACCGGTGCAGTTTACACATATGCAAAACAAAAAGGTGCAAATGAGGAAGACTTACCGATTTTGGAAAATAACATGGCTAACCTAAATAGACTATTTTTCAGCGATTTAAATATGAATGTTCAGCATGCTCCCGGATCAGGAGCATCTGGAGGTCTTGGTGGTGGATTACTGGCTTTTTTAAATGCTAAATTGGTTAGTGGAAGCGAATTAATTTTAGATACACTTGATTTTGAAGATCGAATTAAAGATGCTGACCTTATTATTACTGGTGAAGGCAAAATGGATTTTCAAACACTACACGGAAAAATAGTATCGGAAATAGTAAAAAAAGCAAAACAAAATAAAATACCAATTTATGGAATTTGCGGAATATTAGAAAATTCAGATCAATATTTAAATGATTTTGAGAAAGTTACTCAATTAATAAATTTCAGTAATGTTAAAGAAACAATGAAGAATCCTGAAAAATATATTGAATTAGCAGTAAAAGAGTTATTTTAATCGAATTTATTGTATAATAATTGAATATGTGACAATTCCAAAAATATTCGTAAATTACGGAACAATTTAAATAAAAAATATTTAATTCAATAAATAACAAAGAAAATGGAAAAATCATGATTTTTAGACTACACGAAATAAAACTTAAATTAGAATACACAAAAGAAGATATTTTAAATTCTATAATTAGTAATACTGGATTACAAAAAAAAAATATCCTTTCTAATAAAATTATCCGGAGGTCTCTCGATGCCAGAAGAGATCCAGTATATAATCTGGTTATAGAATTTAAATGTAATGATGATGTTATTCCCAAAAAGTCAAACTATCTAAAAAAATATAAACCAGACACACCTAAAACATCTCCTTTTATTAAAAACTATACTGGGCTGTCACCCATTATAGTAGGAGCAGGTCCGACTGGTCTGATGGCTGCATTAAAATTAGCAGAACACGGTATTGCACCGACTATCTATGAACGTGGATCAGATGCATATACCAGAGCCAGAGAAATTGAAGAGTATATCAAAACAGGTAAACTAAATACTGAAAGCAATATACTTTTTGGTGAAGGTGGTGCAGGTCTATTTTCTGATGGAAAACTTACAACAAGAAGTAAAAACAAATCAACGATGAAGTATTTTTTTGAAAAGCTTGTGGAATGCGGAGCACCTCGCTCTATTTTGATAGATTCTGAACCACACCTCGGTAGTGATGTATTACTTCAAATTGTGCCAAGACTTAGAGAAATGATTATTCAAAAAGGCGGAAAATTTCATTTCAATTCAACTGTTACAGATCTTATTATAAAAGACAATAAAGTTACAGGAATTATTGTTAATGACAAAAAAATCAATACAAATCACTGCATTCTTGCAACTGGTCATAGTGCAAGGGATGTTTACAAATTTCTATCCAAAAAGAAAATAGATCTTGAACCCAAAGGTTTTGCAGTTGGTGTCCGGGTTGAAATTTCACAAGCAAAAGTTAATCTGGCACAATATGGAAAGCATGTGAAAAACCCTCTGCTGAAGCCTGCATTTTTCAGATTAGTCAGAAAAGCGAAAGATGATTTCAGAGCTTGTTATACATTCTGTATGTGTCCGGGTGGTACTGTTTTGTCTTGTGCTTCTTCAGAAGGTATGATAACAACAAATGGTATGAGTCTCTCAAAACGTAACGGTTCTTTGGCAAATGCCGGTTTCCTGGTTCCAGTAAATGTTGAAGATTATCAGGATTTTCATCAGGATGAATATCCAAATCTTGCCGGAATGTTTTTTCAGGAATCAATTGAGAAAAAAATATTTGAAGCAGGTGGAAGTGACTATTCAATTCCTACTGCACGACTCACAGATTATATTAAAGGAATTAAAACGGATAAATTGCCCCATAACATTTCCTGCAAGAGAGCTGTCCCAACAAAGATTAATGATATTTTACCTGATTTTATCAATAAAACACTTATAAACTCAATTCCTAAAATGATGTCAATTTTAGGAGAATATAATTACAATAATGTTACAGTTTTTGCAGCAGAAACCCGTAGTTCAAGTCCTGTAAGAATTCTTAGAAATAAGGAAGAAAATGAATCTACCAACACAAAAGGTCTTTTTCCTTGTGGAGAAGGTGCAGGATATGCCGGTGGCATTGTCAGTTCTGCTATTGACGGAATAAAAATAGCCGAATCAATTCTTGATAAAACATCTAAAGTTTAATTTAGGAAGATCATTGAAAAAACTTTCTATTACAATATTAATAATTTTTGTATATTTTCCCCTGTTTTCAGGAAATTCATCATTTTCAACATTTGAAAGTCCTTCTTCTATATCTCAAATTCAACAATATCGATCAAAAATGGACCTATTACTAAACTATATGGAAAATGATTCTGCATTATTTTCAGCCATATCAAATAATAAAATTTTACCTTCAAAAATTGGAATTCAATATAAACTAATTTGGGGTACATTATGGCAATATTTTAATCATATAAAAGATTTAAAAAATAATTCTACTGATTTTTATGATTTTCAGAATGATAACATTAATAATGAAAAATTCATTGAATATTATTTCATACTTGTAACTGAATTTAGTTATGGTTTAAAATTTTTGGAAATATGTGAAAAATATAAAGGTTTTGATGTTATTTTAAATGAATCATCAAAAGAAATAGGTTACCCTGAAAATTCATATGATATTATCAAAAAACGTATCCTGAAATTCCGTAATCCAATAATATTTTCAATGCATTACAGAACATACCGTGATCTTAAAAGCAAACCTGCATTTCTCGATACAATTATAAAAAAAGATCAAAAATATTTATTCAGTATGTATAAAAATCAAGGCAGTATTATGACT
>JAOZSG010000032.1:0-2981 GCA_029939785.1 Fidelibacterota bacterium
CTCTTTGGTAACGACCACTTTTTGGGAATGCACCTCTCGGGTTGAGGTTGAGGTTAAGATTGAGGGTTGAGGATTGAGGATTAACCACTAATGCACACGAATGGACACTAATATTTAATAATTGCATCTTTATATTTTAATTCGTGTCCATTTGTGGTTACATTTTTTTATTTTTTCATTGAGAATTGAACGGTCACACAAAGTACACTTAGCAGCCTCAACCTATTTTCAGTTTTCTTTTTCCCATGGATTTCATCCATGGCTATTCAAATTCAAGTCCTTCGGACTAAACAAGCCTGAAAAAACAACCTGGGTGCATTTGACCACCGACTTATCTTGGAGTACATTGACCATGTCAATGCAAGAATCGACACAGTCGATTCACTCCAAATTATTCTCGTTCCCAAAGCCCCCTTTGGGAACGCTCTCTTTGAAAAAACAACTCTTCTTACCAAATTCAATTCACTTTAGGAAACCTCAAAAAAGCTGCAATTTTCCCATATTGGTCCAAGGTTCCGTTTACGTACTTAATTTTTGCAGATTGATTTAATGAAGAATGAAGTATATGTTCTACCAGATCATCGGTTCTTTCAAGATTGCTTCCGCATTTCGGACATTTTGCAAGTAATTCTCCTGAAATAAAATCATCATTTCTGCAGAAAACACCTTTTGGAGAAAAATTATCTTTTACAAATAATGTATCGATCTGCTTATCTTCTGCTGCCTTTATAACATTTTCAACTCCAGTAATAGCAAAATTGGATTGCATTTTTTCTAAAATTTGATCAATGTAATTCAATTCAAATTTTTCCCTGGCATTTTTTTCGGTTTCTTTTACTTTTTTGAATACATCTTTAATATTTGCTGATGGATCTATAATTATTCTATCTGATACTTTTGAAGCAACGTAATCATGTAAGTTTTCCTCAAATTCTTTTACAGATTCTTTTCTACCTCCAATAATAATCCAATTAAAATTACGCACTTTATTCAATTCAAAAATTTTATTAGCAATATCCTTATAATGTTCCTTAATCACTTTTTGATTACTTCTTTCTACTTTTCTTTCTTCAGATCCTTCAAATCCACTTGTCTTAATAATATCAACATTTTCTTTTACACTATAATACTCTGAATATTCTCCGTAAATACATTCAAAAATTCTTCCTTTTGACCTATCTATTAACACTACTGCATATTTTTTGCTTTCTTCAAATAATTCTGTTAATGGACGAATATAAGGCTTAGTATGAATTTCTATTCTATTTTGAAGTTTATGTTTGAGTGGTAAAGTATGCCACAAACCTTCCTCATTCGAAGCAAAGATTATTGCACTATTATATTTTTTAGAATCAAAACTATTGGTTATCCACTCATTTATCTTTTTAAAATCCATTAATACAGAATTTTGTTCTTTTTCTGACAATTCTTTAAAATAACTTGTACTCTTTTTGTATTTAATCAGTTTCTTCAGATTTATGAGATGGTTTTTGCGGTTTTCTGCCGAATTATCAACACTTATATATGCGGTTGTTACCGGATTATTCTTTGAATTAAAATTGATTAATTCATTAAGATTTTTTTTGTCAATCATGAAAACCTCCTTTAAGATAATTTATAAACAGATAAAACCTACAAAAGTAGGTATTTTAAAAAAATAAAACCGGAATTTACCCGATATGATAAAAGAAATTGTTTAATCAATGTGCCTGTTTAATTTTTTTTTTGTTAATATATTGGTGAATTCTGTTGAATTGTATAGAATCATTCTCATAATAATATTTATAAAAATAATTGGATTAAGTCAATATATTATTAAAAAATGAGTAAAATTTTTGTTGGATATAAAGTATGGGTGATTTCTCTATCCCATACAAGCAAGATGGGTTAAAACCCGGGATTATGGGAGAAACATTATCCACGAGTTAAAACTCATGGCAACTCATGTGTGGAATTGTAACAAAAATCCGGACACCAAGATAAACGTTTCACCTTAATATTTGTCAAAAAGTTTCATTTCTGAATCAGCTACTTTAAACAGCAATACTTAAGTCATATCTGCTCTTTTGATTTATCTAATATACTTCTTTTAAATATCTATTTTTCAATTTGTTATTCTTTTATTTTGCTTTATTTAAAATCGCATTTATAACTCAAAATTGCGAGATTCTAGATTCCAGTACTTTATACATCAACAATGCAGCACTAACAGAAACATTCAGAGACTCAACTTTACCAACCATGGGAATACTTACAAGAAAATCACAATTTTCTTTGACAAGCCTATGCATCCCCTCCCCTTCACTTCCCATGACTAACCCTACACCACCTTTAAAATTTGTTTCTAAAAAATTTTTATCCGCTGTTCCATCTGCTCCGTAAATCCAAACATCATTATCTTTTAATTTATTTATAGCATTTACCAAATTACCAACACGGACTATTTTAATAGAAGTAACAGTGCCGGCTGATGTCTTTACTACTACTTCAGTTACCGGTGAACTACCATGTTTTGGAATAATTATTCCATGAACTCCTGTTGCTGTGGCTGTACGTATTATCGCCCCGAAGTTATGTGGATCTTTTATTGAATCAAGTATGAGTATGAATGGTTTTTCACCTTTTTCTTTTGCATAATCCAGCAAATCATTTACATCGTAATAACTAACAGGTGATACAAATGCAATAACTCCCTGATGATTTCCGTTATTTGAAAATTTATCAAGTTTATTTTTCGGTATATATGAAAATCTGATTCCATTTTGTTTTGCAAGTTGAATTATTGTAGTGATTTTGGTATCTTTTTTCAGTCCGTCCCCTAAAAAAATTTTATTAACAGTTGCTCCTGATTCCAAATAATCCTTTACAGGATTTCTACCAAAAATTAACTCATCAGTTTTTACAGACTCCTGTTTCTTTTTTTTAACCATAACTTTACCTTATTATTTGGCGGATTTTTTAACTTTATATCCGAGTTCTGT
>JAOZSG010000032.1:2991-15927 GCA_029939785.1 Fidelibacterota bacterium
ATATCAAAACTTTTTCACGAAAATTTCCCTGTATTAATATTTTGCCATTTTTTACACTTCCGCCAACTCCACATTTGATTTTCAACAACTTACCAAGATCCTTCAGATCAGTTTCTTTCCCTTGAAATTCTGTAACAATAGTTACCTCTTTACCTTTTTTATTTTTTCGATCGAGTAATAGTTTTAGTATTTGTTTATTTGGCGGTAATGTGATTTGTTCACTTTTCTGCTCCAATTCAAATTGAAAATTCGGATCAGTTGAATATACTGTTTTATTTTGTCTGCCTGACATTTAGTATCCAAACCTTTCTTTAACCCTTTAAAATCGCTAATAAGCATTGTTTTTTAGTACTCAGAAACAAAATATTAATTGATTGCTTCAGTTTTATAACACTTTGCAAGTAATGTGATAGAGTTATGAAAAATGGTATTGTCACGCTGTCTGCTGTACTTGACAAATTTTTCGACAAAAGGAACCAATTATTAATTCGTTAAAAACCAAATTGTACTCATTTGCAATCTTTGCCCGTCAGTAGCCGGATTTATAACGTACTTAGCGGTTAATTCTTGATTTTTTACGAATCTGACATCTTTCATTTTCTGTCTTTGCTTGTTCGCTTCCATCTCTTATGTGTCCATAACCAGTTTTCAGGTTTATCAATAATAATTGTTTCTAGAGTTCTCATGTAAGTTTCAGTAATTTCACCATCTTTAGTTTCAAGAGGTTTGTCAAATAATTTAGTTAATTTAGCTGTATAATATCCTCTTTTTATTCTTTGAAGATCAATAAAAAATATTGGTAGATTTAATCTTTTTGCATGTCTTTCCGGTCCATGTAAACAGGCAGTATCTAAACCAAGAAATTTTATAAAATAGGCTCTGCTCAAATTTGTAGGGCATTGATCAGCCAGCATAAGAAATGCAGCAGTATTATGGTTTTCTTCATCAAATATTTCTGTAGTTTTATAAATAGATGCAAGATTCATTTGCCATGCAGCTCTTTTCACTTTCATATATTTATCTACATACTTGTTTGTCAATGGTTTATAAAAACCAATTGCTTTATGTTTTATCTGAGATCCCGTAGCGAGTGCTCCCCATTCCCAGTTTGTATAATGAGCACCAACAAAAATTAAACTTTGCTTTTTTTTATAATATTCATTTAATATTTCTGGATTTAGAATTCTATATCGTTTGATAACTTCAGATTGTTTCATGGAAAATCCCTTTAGACTTTCCATAAGAATATCACAAAAATTTCTGTAAAATTTTTTTGATAAGTTTACTCGTTCTTTTTCAGATTTTTCAGGAAATGCTTTGTTTAAATTTGCTAATACCACTTTTTTCCTATAAGGAAAAACATAATAAAAAAAGTAATATATCAAATCCGAAACTCTATATATTACCCAAAATGGAGTTATTTTATTTAATAAAATTGTTATTCTAAAGATGACATAAATCAATAATTTCATAATTTTTAATTTTTCTCAATTTCTACCTTAATAGACTTTTTATTTATTACTTCTTTCTTTTTCCAGTTTTTGAAGTTTTTTTGCAATTCCATTTAATCTAAACTCTATTGAATTTAATATCCAAAATTGAAAATGGTTAACCTTCGCCTGATTATGAACCATCCAAATAATCTTAAGTGAGATAAATAACATACCAAGTTCAATATAAAAAGTTGGTGGAAAATGAACATTTAAGTGAAACACATAATGAGAAAAAGCAATACAAAAAACTATAATTGTAGCAAAAATAATAGAATAATTAAAAATTTTATCTCTTTTTGAAGTACCTTGTCCTCCAATTGCTCCAACAATCTTGCGAATTTTCTCTTTTTCTTTTTTAAAATGTTCCAATTCTTGCTGTAAAGCATCTATATTTATTTGTTCCATGTGTTCTGTTTGAGCCATTTATTCTCCAATTATATCAGTTTATTTGATTTTTGAAACATTTATTAAATTTGTTGTTCCACTCTTATATAAAGGAAACCCCGCAGTAATTACTAAATTTTCATCAACTTTGCAATTTCCATATTCTTGAGCAATATGAATTGCTTGTTGTTCCATATCTTCAAGTTTATCAGACTCTTTCATGAATATTGGTATAGCACCCCAGACTAATCCAAGTTTTCTATAGGTTTTAAGGTCAGAAGTCAATACAAAAACAGGTTGAGATGGACGATATTTTGCAATCAATTTCATAGTTGAACCTGAATTTGAAAAACAAACTATTGCAGAAGCATCAATTTGATCTGAGATCTCGCAAGCAGAATGAGCTATGGCTTCTTCAGTTAATAGTGACATATTTCTGCCAAATTTAGAATTCCATTCATGATATGGAAATGAAGTTTCAGTATTTTCTGCTATTCTTACCATCATTTCTACAGCTTTTATTGGAAATTTCCCAACAGCTGTTTCTCCAGAAAGCATAACAGACCCTGTACCATCTAAAATAGCATTTGCTACATCTGTGACTTCTGCACGAGTTGGAACAGGACATTCAATCATAGATTCCAACATTTGTGTTGCAGTAATAACAATTTTTGCTTGTAAATTTGCTTTAGTAATTAATTTTTTTTGTATCAATGGCACTGTTTCAACTGGTACTTCCACACCAAGATCACCACGAGCTACCATTATCCCATCAACTTCTTCTAAAATCTCATCAATATTATTAAGAGCTTCACTTCTTTCAATTTTTGCAATTAGTTCTGTTTTTTTACCCGACTTTTTGATTATATCATTTACCCTCGCAACATCTGCCCTGTCACGTACAAAGGAAAGAGCAACATAATCCACATCCTGCTCAAGTCCAAACATCAGATCCACTTTATCTTTTTCTGTCATTGCCGGAGCACTTATATCAGTATCAGGTAAATTAACACCTTTTTTTGAGCTTAATTCACCTCCATCAATTACTTCACATTCTATATTTTCACCATCACTACTTAATACTTTTAATTGAAGTGTACCATCTGCGAGTAACAGACGATGTCCGGGTTTCACCTCTTTTGGCATTTTTTTATAAGTCAGTGATACTTCTTTATCATTTCCTTCTATATTTCTACTGGTCAGCACATATTTTTTTCCATTTACTAATTTTATAGGTCCATTTGGAATCATTCCAATACGAATTTTAGGACCGGAAAGATCAAGTAAAATGGCAACAGATTGTCCTAATTTTTTTTCAATTTTTCTAATATTTTGTATTACTTTACCATGATCTTCATGTGAACCATGAGAAAAATTGAGTCTGGCGACATTCATACCTGCTATTACCAATTTTTCAAGCATTTCATTACTATTTGTACCTGGTCCGATTGTACATACAATTTTTGTTCTTCTCATTTTTTTAACCTTTCATTTATTAGACAGGATTTAATGAATAAATATAATTTATTATCCTATTTATTATATTGATCCTATTCTATAGTTTTTCATATATTTTTTAAAATTATCAGTGAGAAAATATTTATATCTACATCTTTAATAATTACTTTTTAAAATAATATAACATGTTAATTTCTAACTCGGGATATACCGAATATATCACTCCCTGATTGTGTTTTCCATCAAGAGTTTTCCAATCACAATAAATTATATCCGATTCTATTTTTGGTTTAATTTTTAGATTCTTAAAAACAGGTATTGAAAACCCAAATCCTGTAAATATACTAGCAGAATGTTGCATTGATAATATTTTATTTTTCTTTGGTGCATTTTTATATTGAGTTAATGAGAAACCATCATTTCTTTCAGATGTAAAACCAATACCAACTTCAAGGAAAAGCAAAAATAGAGTTGGTGTTTCATAAACTAATGCAATATTTTCTGCTAAAGCATCAGTATATAAATTTATATCAATCCCAATCTGCCCCCACTTTTTCGATCCATAACTAAGATTCAAACCATAATTAATACTATTTTCATCCTTCTTTTTTGTAAATCCTGCAGATGGTGAAACTGATAAAAAATTTTCTGTTTTTGTCTTTATTCCGAATAAACTGTGAATCATTGATTTTAAACCTTCATTCTGTAACTTCTGAAAATCATTTTGATATTCAAATCCCTTCATTAATAAAGTTTCCTGTGTTTTGGCATCCCTAATTTTAAAATATACAGTGTATTTTGTACCGTCATAAGAAATATATCCTGAAAGTATATGGTCAACATCAGTTTGCTGTACTACTTCATAAAACTTTGCAGATCCCTGTCCACTCACAAAATATTCATGAGGATTATCCAAAGCCTGATCAATTATTTTCCTTTCAATCTCAATGCTAAATGCCGCAGTATATTGCTCAAGAGAATAAAAAATATTCCGAGATATATTTGTAACAATTTTTTTATCTTCGGCCGATATATGTTCTCCAGTAAAAGGTACAACAAACAAAGTCTTTTGAGCAAAAATTAACTGATTGAAGATTATCAATGTAATAATTAGTATATATATTTTTTTCATCTATTTATAGACTTTCAATTTAAACATTAATTAATTTATGGATATTAAGTAATGATATCAACAGCTGATCTTTTTTAATAATATCATAAAATATACTAATAAGCATTGAATATCATTTTCAATTAGTTTACATTAAATATTAAGGTTTAAATATATTGATCAATAATTAAAAAAAAGTAAGCAAATGATTACAAATATTAAAAAATGGTACAGACCTAATAGTATTGAAGAGACTATCAGATTATTGTCTGAAACGAATTCAAAAATTTATGCAGGTGGAACAGGCTTCCATCGTTATAAAATCACAAAACCAATTTCTCTTATAGATATAAGAAAATTAAACCTAAACTATGCTCAACCAATTGAAGGTGGTACATTATTGGGATCAAGTAGAAGATTTTCAGATATTGCTAAATGTCAATGTACAGATGGTCTCGAAATATTAAGAGATGCTGTAAAGTTGTCAGCATCACCATCATTACGAAACTTGATAACAATCGGCGGATCCATGGTTTCACCACCATCATGGGGAAATCTACCAACAGCATTACTTGCACTCGATGCAACAATCACAATCCAGAGTCCTGAAAAAAAAACTTATACTATTCAGGATTTTATAGAAACAAACCCATTAACAAAAGAATCAATAATAACTGAATTTTTTATTCCTGAGGCTCCAGGATTTGGAAAATATTTCAGATTATCCAAAACTAAATTTGATTATTCTTCCCTTGATATTGCAGTCTATATAAAAACAGAAAAAGATATTATTCAAAAAACTCGCATTTCAGTAGGAAATATCTTCCCAAAAGCAAAAAGACTAATAACACTTGAAAAAGAGTTAACAGGGCTAAATATTAAAGATGATAAAATACAAAGAATAATATCTGATTTTAAAATTAGAGCAAAAATAAAGGGCGAATACTCTGAAAAATATTTAACACAAATCACAACAGTTTATTTACAAAGAATAGTAAAAGAATTACTTATAAAAGCACAATATTAAAAATAATTAGCATTCAGGAAAATTATGAAAATCAAATTATATATAAATAATCAATTAAAAAACATAAACATACATGAAGGTGAAACATTACTTGAAACACTTAGAAATCTGGGTTTTACAAGCGTCAAATATGGGTGCGGAACCGGTGATTGTGGTGCCTGTATTGTTTTAAAAAATAATGTGCCTGTTAATTCCTGCCAGATTTTAACAGCTTCTGTATCTGATGAAAAAATAACAACGGTAGAAGGTATAAGCACAATCAATAAACCACATATAATACAGATTGAATTAACTAAAGCCGGTGCAATTCAATGTGGTTATTGTACTCCTGCTATTGTATTATGTGCATACGCATTATTAAAAGAAAATAGCAATCCCTCGATTGATGAAATAAAAGGTGCAATCAGTAGTAATTTATGCAGATGCACGGGTTATATAAAAATTATTGAGGGAATTCAAAACGCAGCCAAACTTTACAGCAATTTATTTCAAGAGGATAATTAATGTCACAAAAAATAAAAAATCTTGGAAAATACAAATATAGATCTGTTGGAAAATCTGTCGAAAAAATCGATTCGATTTCATTATCAACAGGTAAAGCAAAATTTTTTGCAGATTATATTATTCCGGACACTGCACATGTAAAATTTCTTTATTCCAAACATGCACATGCTGAAATTTTATCTATCGATACGACAAAAGCTGAAAAAATCGATGGAGTTATCTATATACTTCATCATGAAAATACAGAACAAATACCTCATACAACTGCTGGTCAGGGATTTCCGGAACCATCACCTTATGATTCTGTAATGTTTGATAAAACCATGCGATTTGTCGGAGACAAAGTTGCAGCAGTACTCGCTGAAACACCCGAAATCGCAGAAGAAGCATGTAATAAAATCAAAGTTAAATATAAAATATTACCGGCACTTTTTGACTATGAAATTGCGAGCGATAAAGGATCACCAATTATACATTGTGAAAAAACCAAAAAATATCCAATACCTATTCCCTACTCTCCAAACCTGAATATTGCAGCAGAAGTTGATATTAATATAGGAAATCTTGAGGAAGGTTTAAGTGAAAGTGATTATTACTTTGACGAAACTTTTTATACTCATTATTCCAGTCATGCAATGCTGGAACCTCATGGAGTAATAACATATTTGGATGAAACCGGTCGATTAGTTATTATTACAGCTACTCAGGTTCCATTTCATGTGAGAAGAATCTGTGCAATGGTTCTAAACATTCCGATTAAACAAATCCGGGTTATAAAACCAAGAATCGGTGGCGGATTTGGTGGTAAACAAGAAGTATTTCTTGAATATATCGCAGCTCTTTTCACGCTTAAAACAAATCGTCCTGCCAAAATATCTCTATCCAGAAAAGACGTTTTTCGTTCATCAAGAACACGACATCCTATGCGAGTTAATATTCGGTGTGGCGTGAAAAAAAATGGGCATATTAATGCTTTTTGCATTGATGCTTTGATGAACACCGGTGCTTATGGCTCACATGCATTGACAGTTTTATCCAATGCCGGTTCCAAAGTTTTGCCTTTAATTAATAAAGCGGAGCATCAACGATTCATAGGCAAATCAGTTTATACAAATCTTCCGGTTGGTGGTGCTTATAGAGGATATGGAGCGACTCAATCTTATTTTGCTGTTGGTCAAGTTATGGACATAATGGCTAGAAAACTAAACATTGACCTGATAGAATTCTATTCACAAAATAATATAAAAAAAGGCGAAACATCACCGATTTTTGAAAAATTGGGTGAAGGTAAAGAGGGAGTAAAAATGATTGTGGAATCCTGTGGTTTGGAAGAATGTATAAAAAAAGGGGTTGAAGCAATTGACTGGTATGCAAAACGAGATAAACAGATTGAAAAAAATAATAAAGTCCATGGCGTAGGAATGGTTTGCCTAATGCAAGGATCCGGTATTCCAAGAATTGATATGGGCTCAGCTTATATAAAAATGAATGAAGATGGTTCATTTAATCTTCATATTGGAGCAACTGATATTGGCACAGGCTCCGATACAATCCTGGCTCAGATTGCAGCAGAAGCAATCGGAACTGATATAGATGAAATTATCGTTTTAAGTTCCGATACAGATTTAACACCTTTTGATGTAGGAGCTTATGCGTCTTCAACTACTTATATTTCCGGTCAGGCTGTAAGAAAGTGTGGTCTAAAAATCAAAAAACAAATATTAGAAGTTGCCTCAGAAATTACTAATCAAAATATCGAAGAATTGGAGATATTAAACAAAAAAGTTCAATGGAATAATGGTAGTCTTGATTTCAGTGAAATTTGTAGTTATGCTCTTTATACTAATAATCAATTTCAAATTCAGGCAACTGCATCAAATATTTCTAACACATCTCCACCACCATTTTCTGCACATTTTGCGGAAGTTGCAGTTGACAAGGAAACAGGAGAAATCGAAATTATCAAATATGTAACAACAGTAGATTGTGGAACAGCAATTAATCCAAAACTTGCTGAAGGTCAGGTAGAAGGAGCAGTTGTAAACGGTATATCATGGGCTCTGACTGAAGAATATAGATTTAATAAACAAGGTGGTATGATTAATGCCGATTTTGGCAGGTATAAAATTTACACATCTATTGATATACCAAATATGGAAACAATACTCATCCCAACTCATGAGCCAACAGGTCCATATGGTGCAAAATCAGTAAGTGAAATAGCAATTAATGGACCGGGACCTGCAATTGCTAATGCTATTTATGATGCAATCGGAGTTAGAATACATTCATTACCGATAAAACCTGAGAAAATTTTAGAACTCTATAATAAGAAAAATAACTAATCAAATCTGTATATAGATTTTAAACCTGTAAATAACAATGTTAATTATTTCGAAATGGAGAATTATTAAATGATTGATTTGACAATTAATGAAAAACAACTAATTAGTACTGCAAAACGATGTAAAGAACTTGGAATTTATATACCAACATTTGAGCAGCAAAAAAATCCTGAACTCATTCCTGATAAAATAAAACAAAAATTAAAAAATATTGGTTTATGGGACATAACTCCTGAAAATTTATTTAGAATTACCTGGAAAAATGAACCTATTGAAAAAGGAGGTTTATTTGGCGATGTTAATTTCATGGAATTACCAAAGGAACTTACAGGAGTAAATGCCCGAATAGTGGCTCTTGTAGGGAAATGGTTCCCAACCGGTGCTCATAAAGTAGGTGCTACATTTGGCTGTCTGGTACCAAAATTAGTAACAGGTCAATTCAACCCAACTTTTCAAAAAGCAGTTTGGCCATCTACAGGAAATTATTGTCGAGGAGGTGCTTATAATTCTTCACTGCTTGCATGTGAGTCAATTGCTATTTTACCCGAAGAAATGAGTCCTGAACGTTTTGATTGGCTTAAAAAAGTTGCCGGTGAAGTCATCGCAACACCCGGATGTGAAAGTAATGTAAAAGAGATTTATGATAAATGTCATGAACTAATTGCAACTCGTGATGATGTAGTAATTTTTAACCAATTTGCAGAATTTGGAAATTATTTGTGGCATTATGAAATGACCGGAGGAGCCATCGACGAGGTTTTTAACATGATAAAAACCAAAAACAGTAAATTATCAGGTGTTGTTTTAACAACAGGGTCTGCCGGAACTATTGCAAGTGGTGACTTCATTAAAAATAAATATCCAAATGCAAAAATCGCAGCATCTGAAGCATTACAATGTCCTACTCTAATGTATAATGGGTATGGTGGGCATAGAATAGAAGGCATTGGAGATAAACATGTTCCCTGGATTCACAATGTAAGAAATACTGACATGCTTATTGCTATCGATGATAATGATTGCATGAACTTATTGCCTTTATTCAATACAGAACATGGGCATGAATTTTTAAAAGAAGCTGGAGTATCTGAAGATATCGTAAATAATCTTGATCTTATTGGAATCTCCGGAATTGCTAATATGCTTAGTGCAATTAAATTTGCCAAATATTATGAATTAACTGACGAGGATATCGTATTCACTGTTTTTACTGATTCAATGGAACTCTATGGTTCACGTTTGAAAGAATTTCATGACATGAGTGGAAAATATACCAAACATCATGCAGAGCGTGATTATCACAGATCCTTAATTGATATAAGGACAGATCATACTACTGAACTAAACTATTACGATAGAAAACGTGTACATAATCTTAAATATTTTACATGGATCGAACAACAGGGAGCGTCATTAGATGACCTTAATGCTCAATGGTATGATCACGAAAAATATTTTGGCAATATTCGTGAGATGACTCCAAAGATTGATCAGGCTATTAAAGAGTTTAACAAGTTATTATAAAACATTTTGATGAATAATGTGATACATAATGGAAAAATCCCTTTTCAAAAATTGTATTATTTCAACAGGTCATAATAATAATACCAAAACTGTAGATATACTTGTCATAGACGGAAAATTCAAAAAAATAGAACCAAAAATAATTCCCGACTCATATACTCATGTGTCAGATCTCAAAAATCAATTAATAATTCCCGGTGGTATTGACAGTCATGTTCATTTCAATACTCCCGGTTTTGAAAATCGTGAAACATTCAAACAAGGATCAGCGTTTGCTGCATCCGGTGGAATTACTACGATCATAGATATGCCATGCACATCTCTTCCGCCAATAACTTCACTTGAGAATATGGAAAATAAACTAAGTATAATTACAGGAAAATCTTATACTGATTTTGCTCTTTGGGGTGGAGTATCAGGAAACTCTTATCATAATTCTAATTGGAAAAATGATATGGCTCAATTATGGGACAATGGAGTTGTTGGTTTTAAAACATATTCTCTTTCCGGAATGGATACTTTTTCTCATTTATTACCTAATGAATTAGAACAAGTAATGAAAGAAGCAGGAAAAATGGAAGCTTTGATTGGGCATCATGCAGAATCTGCTGAAATTATATTACCATTAACACAAAAATATAAAACTACTCATTCAAATGATATTGAGGGATATGCTCTTTCAAGACCTGTTTTAGCTGAAACAACAGCAGTAAAACGAATGATAAACTTTTCCAAAATACATAATACACCTACACATATAGTTCATATATCATCTGGAAAAACAGTAAAAATGATACAAGAAGCACAACGGAAAAATATTGACATAAGCGGTGAAACATGCCCCCATTACCTGGCTTTTAATGTTAATTTTTTGTTAAATATGGGTAGTATTTTAAAAACTGCTCCCGTTATAAAATCAGAAAATGACTCCGAAGAATTATGGTTAGGTTTTCAAAAAAATATTTTATCATTCATCACTAGTGACCATGCCCCTTGTCCACCAGAACAAAAACAAACTGAATCGTTCTGGACTGACTATGGGGGCATTTCCGGAACTGGTACTATATTACCATTTTTATTTTCCGAAGGATATATGAAAGGTCGAATTACTCTTGAACAGTTTATTAATCTAATATCAACAAATCCTTCAAAAAGATTTGGTTTATATCCAAATAAAGGAATTTTATCAGCAGGTTCTGATGCTGATTTTATTTGTATTGACAGGAATAGTGATTTTATTGTAAATGCTGACAAATTTTTATCCAAAGGCAAATTTTCACCTTTTCACAATTACACTTTCAAAGGTAAGATTATATCAGTTTTTTTAAGAGGAAAGCAGATTTTCTCATCAAAGAATGGTATATTTACAGACATGCTAGGTCAATTTTTAAAACGGAATTAATTAAGAAGGATAAATATGGATATTAATAATGCATTTATGCCCAATCCGGAAATAGCAAAACATCAACAACCAGAACAAAAACCAATGGTTATTTATGGTGGACCATTATTTGATGGAAAAGGAAATTTGTACAAACGAGGATGCCTATATATAGAAAACGGAAAAGTCAAAGAAATCGGAACAGAAGAAGACGTTTTTCCTTTAATGCCCAGAAACAAACAAAATATAGATCTCATTGATACTCAAGGGAAAGTAATATTTCCAGGATTAATCAACACACACCATCATTTTTATTCCGCTTTTGCAAAAGGACTTTCTCCCCTAGGTCCTATAAAAAATTTCCAAAAAACACTTGAAAAATTATGGTGGCCTCTTGATAAGGCCTTGGATAAAGAGAGCATACAGTTGTCTTCTCTTATCTCACTCCTTGATTGTATCGAATCTGGTGTTACTACTGTTTTTGATCATCATGCTTCACCATCATTTATAACTGGTAGTCTAAAAATTATCAGTAGTGCCGTTGAAAAAGCAGGTATTAATGCTGTTCTATGTCATGAGATCAGTGATAGAAATGGAAAGAAAATTTTTAAGGAAACACTTGAAGAAAATCTTAATTTTATTGATGAATTCGACCAACATCCATCAATTAGAGGTATTTTAGGATTACATGCGAATTTCACATTATCTGAGAATTCCATGAAAACCATATCCAAAAATTTCCATCCTGATGTAGGGATTCACATTCATTGTGGCGAAGACAAATCAGATATAACATTTTGTAAAGATCTAGGCTATAAAGGTTGTATTGACAGATTAAATAAACATAAATTATTATCAAATAAAACAATCCTTGCACATGGTTTACACTTATCACGTCCTGATATTACAATTTTAGAGAAATGTCAGGGTATGCTTATACATAATCCGGAATCAAATGCGAATAATAATGTTGGAATTTTACAATTACCAATGCCTCAAGGTTTAATGGTGGGACTTGGTACAGACGGAATGAGTTCTAACATGTTACAAAGCTTGAGGGCAGCCTACATTTTACATCGCCATAATAAAAAACACGAAGATATTCTTTTTAATAATCTTCCAAATTTTTTATTTTACAACAATTCTGAATTTGCATCACGTTTTTTTGATCATAAACATGGTACTCTGGAAAAAGGTATAAGAGCAGATGTTGTAATTTTCGATTATGTACCTTACACTCCTATAAACTCGGATAATTTATTTGGTCATGTTATTTTTGGTATGAATAATGTAAAAGCATCAACAGTTATTACTCATGGAAAAATAATTTTTAAAGATGGTACCTTTTATACATTAGATAAACAGTTAATAATAGAGGAATCAAAAAAAGCCAGCAAAGAAGTTTGGCAAAGATATTATTCTTGATGCTGGATGTCTGATCTTCTAAATATTAGAATTTCAAAATTCATACAATTATTTATACAAAATCCAGAGTTCGATACTCGATATTTGATACTTAATGCTTGATTTCAGAAATCATTAGAGTATTTATACATTATATAATTAATTGTCGATATATTAAAAGGTTTAGCTAGGAATAATATGGAAAAAATAAATATTCAATATTACAAAACTAAAATTGGTGAATTAATTTTAGGTTCTTTTGACAATAAACTTTGTTTGCTTGATTTCAGGTATAGAAAAATGCA
>JAOZSG010000299.1 GCA_029939785.1 Fidelibacterota bacterium
TTCTTAAATTTTTGGATTCACTACGATCAATACCTAATAATTTACCAAATTCACCGGGGCTTATATGTTTTTGCTGTTTCTTTGGTTGTCCTACAACGGTTTGGTGGTATGGTTAGTTGCCGATTACGATGCACTTTCCTCTCAAGTTTCAAATACTTTTGATACGATCTGTGCCACTCGAATACGTAGTATACCGGTAATTAACTATACCGCGTGTTACAGCCTGTGCATTATTCACTCTTTTTTCTGATTTTATCTAATAATATGTTCAATTCTTTAACTTCTTCTGTCGTTAAATTATTAAGCAAAGTGTCAGCTTTTTTCTCACAATTAAACATTTTATCAAGCAAAGACATACCCAACTCAGTAATATAAACGGATTTTTTGCGTCTATCTTCGGGATTTTCTATCCGATTAACCAAACTTTTCTGAACCAATCTGTTAACAATACGACTTACATCCGAATCTTTGTCAAGCATACGTTCTTTTATAAAACTTATGGAGAAAGGGGCTTCAGAATTAAAACCACGCAATATTCTCAAAACATTGTATTGCTGTTCGGCAAGTCCATGTTTTTTTAGTGATTGAAAGAACTCATAACTCAACTGTTTAGTAGTGTAGATTAGATTTATCAATCCTTTGTGATATTCGTTCCGAAATTTCCCTTTTATTTCGTCTTCAATTTTCATTTTTGTCCTATTAGTCTTAATACAGAAGATTTCCCCTGATGGTGTTTTCCTTCGTTTAAATGAAGATTTTTCTTTCTTATTTTTAATTCTGTTAATTCGGCAAAATCACTTTGAAGTTCTTCTTCGGAAAACAACATTTCAATTTTACGTGGTCCTCCGGTATTGTTATTAATTTGATCTTTGGAAAATCCCTCCAAAATAACAGTCCCTTTTGGTTTTAAAAAACGAATAAGTTTTTTATGATTTACATCTCTTGAGAAAGTATGAACATAAAACAAACCTATTAGGTCGAAAAAAGCATTTGGATAATCGGAATCCTCAAAAGAGGATAGCATATATTTGATTTCCACTTTGTTCTCAGAAGCTAATTGTTCAGCTTTTTTTATGGCCTCCGAACTGCTGTCAAAAGCATAAACATCCCAGCCCAATTTGGCTGCATATACAGCATTACGTCCTTCGCCTTCTGCCGGTAATAAAATTTTCCCGGGTTGACGTTTCGGTAATTCCCGTTTAAAAAACTCATTGGGTTCTTTCCCATACACATATTCTTCTTGTGCATATCTTTCGTTCCATATATTATTCATATTAACCGAATTTAAATCCTAAAATCTTCACTCTCATAGAATTAATCTATAATTTTACATGCGAACCGTCGCAAAAGGGTTGATTGTTACTTTTTCCATACGAACACCAATAGTATGTTCCGGGTTCTAATTCTAACACATAAGGTGCTTTTTGAGCAACTTTTGGTTTTTCCATATTTCTTCTATTTTTTGCCGAGTATTAATCAGCGGTTAATAATTTTTTAATTTTTTCTTCCAAATCATCTAACCGGTCGTTTGCCCCATGAACCATCATTGTAACACGTACAAATGGCATAGCCAATAATAGTAAGGCAATTGATATGAGCAGATTAAATGTGTCAAAATTTACAATATTCAAAATAATTCCTATCAAACCTATTAGGGCAGTAATAATTCCTCCTGGTATTCCGAGTGGGCATCTAAGTTCTTTCTTTGTTTCCATTTTAATTGTTTCCTTTCCATTTTAATTAAAATTTAATTATTTATATATTTAGTTAACTTATTAATAAATTCTTGTTTTGAGGGGACACTTCTAAACGCAATTTCATCGTTTATCAAAAGTGTTGGCACTGAATGTATTCCTAATTTCATTGTTTTGACCATTCCGAGTGGCATATTCGCTAATGTTTGTTTTATTTCAAACTTATTTCCGTAAGTAGGTAGAACATCATTAACTAATCGTTTCATTTTCTTACAGTTTGGACAAGTCAATGTATAAAATAGTTCTAATTTAATCGCTTTATTCATGAATATTTAATTCCTTTCTAATAATTCAATTTTTCATCTAACTGCTATTATAAGTATAAACATTATATGTTGCAACATATTTTTAATAAAAAAACAATTTATTTTTTTGTATTAATATTTTATGTTGAATGACGTATGTCTTATTTTATAATCTATATATCACTTTATTTTCGAATAGCTTATTAACAATGAACCAAATAAAAAGACTAGCAACTCCACCAATCAAAGTTCCGTAAATATCTATCCAATCAAAAACGCCTTTTGGTAAATATGGTTGTAATATTTCATAAATTATGTAGCCTATTGCAACAATTATATAAATCACCCTAAATAAATCGATGGTTTTAATTGCATTTTTGTCAGTAAATAAATTATTTGAATTTACCATATTATTTGACGTCATGTTTACACCTCTTATATTTATCTTTTATAAAATTTATTTTCTATTTGTACTTTAATATAGAGAAAAACCCTATAGATAAAATTGATGATATATTTCTAAAAAATTATTTTTTTTATCTGAAAACAAAAAAACAATATTCTTATTCTTTCAATGAAACTCTATCTTGCAGCTATACAATTTTTGTGTCAAAATAAAAATGAGAAAATCGGAAAAATTACCCTTTGTTTTATCTGTTGAAGAAGTCCTAAAATTTTACTTGATAATAAGGATGTTTCCAATCATGAGATGTTAAGGTTTTGGGATTCTCAACCCATCCGGCAGGGCGACATTGTTTGCCTTCTACACCCTGAAGTTCATCTCCAAGTTCTTCCCGATATTTATCAGCATAAGAAGTTAATCTTGCTACTACTTCGGGATACTCTTTATATACATTAGTTGTCTCTAAAAGATCATTTTCCAGATCATAAAGTATCGGACCCTTTTCAAGAAATAATTTCCATTTACCGGAACGTACAGCATTCAATTTGTTCTTCATATAATATACAAATACTTCATGTGGACTTTTTGCACCTTCTTCCGCAAAAATCAATGAAGTAATGTCTTTTCCGTCAATTGGTCGATCTGCAGGCAATTTACCATCAACAAGTGTAGCACAGGTTGGCAAAATATCCATAGTAGTTGCAATCTCTTTGCAGGTCGTACCTTCGGGAATATGTCCGGGCCAATGCATAATACATGGCATACGCATTCCACCTTCCCAGGTGCTTCCTTTTCCCCCACGAAGATTGCCATTGCTACCACCATTCGCAAGATTTGAACCATTATCAGAAGTAAAGATAACCAACGTATTGTCATCTATTCCTAATTTTTTTAAAGTATCAAGAATTTCACCGGCACAAAAATCAATATGTTCAACAGCTGCACCATAACGACCGTTTTTACTCTTCTTTAAAAAACGTGATGGTGTATAGATTGGAACATGTACATAAAAATGAGCGAAATAAAGAAAGAACGGATTATCTTTATTATGCGTAATGAATTCTTTCGCTTTGTCCAAAAATATATCAGTAAGTGTAACCTGATCAGGAGAAATATCAAATACTTTATCATTTGAAAGTAATGGTAGTGGTGGGCAATTTAATCTGGGATTATCTGGTATCATGTCATTACTATATGGAATTCCAAAATAACTGTCAAAACCAAAATTTGCAGGCAAAAATTCCGGTTGGTCACCAAGATGCCATTTGCCAAGCATACCTGTTTTATAACCACTGGTTTTCAACATTTTTGGAAGTGTCATTTCCTGTGAATTTAATCCAACAGGCTCACCGGGAAAAAGAACCCAGCGTTTATATCCAAATGACAATCCAACTCGTTTAGGATAACAACCGGTCATCAAGGCAGCACGTGAAGGCGAGCATACAGGAGCAGCACTATAAAAGTCTGTAAAACGCATTCCTTCTTTTGCCATTTGATCAAGACTGGGAGTATTATTTACAGTTGAACCATAGCAGCCAAGATCTCCATAACCCAAATCATCACAAAATATTACGATAATGTTTGGTTTTTTATCATTTCTCTTAGGTTTACCATAAACCAAATTCGGTAAAGTCAAAAAACCGGCTGCAGTTGCTGATACAGTTTTATTTATAAATTGACGTCTATTCATATTTCAGCCCTTATTTTTATTCTGTTATCCTGAGCACTTCTATAAATTCAGTATAAAACTCTGTCGAAGGGTACTCAATGATTTTCAACCATTGTGCTCCGATGTACATTTCGACGGGTTGTAAATCCGGTCACTAACGGACTCAATGTAACAGAGCTTTTGTCTTTTCACTTTTTCATAGAACA
>JAOZSG010000300.1 GCA_029939785.1 Fidelibacterota bacterium
CAGGTTCTTCAAATGTTGCAACTCGTCTGCGTGATATTCCAAAAACCTCAAAAAAAATTAGTGTTTCAACAAGATTTAACATGAGCCATGTTTTAGTGTAGTGTATGCCGGAATAAATCTATTCAGTCTGGTTGAACCAGTCAAATAGAACATACCGGATATCGAAGTTTTGGAAACTTTCTTGCTAACTGTATATCCGGAGTAATTGCTTACAGGAAAACCTGCTATTTAAATAAGTCAAAGATGCATAAACTTTATTTTATCCATCTAACCTGGGCACTTCCCATTCCAACTTCAATCTTTAAATATAATTTACCACCTGTAGCAGTATCCCAGTTTTTACTTCTGTATAAGTCGTCATCTATTTCATCAAAATTGGACAGATTTACAGAAGATAAAAAGGAGCTTTCAGTTCTTATTTCTGCAGCGAGTGTCTTGGGGAGATTTACATCAACAGACCCGAGCCCAACAGCGACAGTACCTTTACAGATACCATGAAATTCACCATCAAAACTTAAAGTAGCTGATCCCAGACCACATTCTACATTCAAATTTGATATGTTTGCATTTCCTAAACCGGATGCGTCGAAACTTCCAAGACCTGTTTCAATTGAGAATTTCCGCAATTCTTCTTCATTTTTTTTATTAAAATAAACATTAACATCACTCATACCAAGTTCTAGTTTGATATCTTCTACTTTCATTCCTGTTAAATCAATATTCCCATCACCTAATCCAAATTCTATATCAAAATTAATAGGAATAGTATTGTTAAAAGATAACTGCCAGTTATTATTTACGTAATCATTTTCTTCATTTTTTTTAATATTAAACAGAGATTTATTATAAGTTTCTTGTATCGACTTTAATGTGAGTCTTCCTTTGTTTCCATAATTTTTATATTCGAGTATAGGTTTGTTTTTATCTTCTTTATATGTAATTCCGGCTCTCATTATAAATGAATCATCACGACTTGGACGAATATTTAAAGTACCAAATGTATAATCAATATTAACAGACAAGGATTTTTCTTCTTTAAATGGAATATCATACCTATCAACTTTATATTTTGTTTCTCCAAATAAATTAATAGCAACTGTCCAAAGTAGAACTATCAGTATAAATGTTTTCAATTTTATCATAATATCCTCGTTTTATATTCGGTAATATTTAATCAACCCGATTTATAGTAATATCTCCCTGAACAGTTTGAAGTAAAATAGGGATTCCACCATTATTTATCTGGCCTTCTCTAAATATATAACTTTTTGAGCCTTTATTTACCATTTTGTAATTATTTATATTAAAATCGGATGAAATTTCATAATTATTTATTGAAGAGGAATGTGCGTAAATTTTTGCAGTAATGTCTGCTGATAGTTTTTTAGGAAGATTGATTATAATATCACCGTATTTAACTTTTAGATCTATATCATTGTCGTTATTATTGTTTATTTTTTTATTTATATCAATATTACCATTTGAAGTACTTGCTATTACTTTTCCATTTGCTTTTTCTATCTCAATATTTCCATCAGAGGTTGCAATTTCAATATTTTTTATTGTTTCAAATATTTGGATATTTGAACTTCTTGCAGATATTTTGCAAAAACCGGACACACTACCTATTGTAATGTCTCCTCCACTTACATTTCCATTTATGTTACCTTCATTTTTTTTTACACTAAAATTGCCACCGGAGCAGAAAAAAGTTACGTCTTGTTTAGAGTATGTCATATAAATACATCCACCGGATGCCTTTAATGTTAATTTTGCATCTATTATTCCAATTTCAATATCTCCACGTGATGTTTCTGCACTAAATTGTTCTCCCGTGAGATTATCTATTTCTATACAACCGGAATTAGTATTTATTTTTCCTGATCCGACAATTTGATCAATACTAATGTCACCATCTGAAGTTTGTAATGATAAATTCCCTGAAATATTGTATAAATAAACATCTCCATTTACAGAATGGCAGTTGATATCAGCTTTCATATCTTCGCCACTAAAACTACCGTTTGTGGTTTGAATACTAATATTTCCGTTAACTTTTTCCATATCAATGTCACCCTGTGTGGTTATAACAGACATTTTTCCGGATATGTTTTGTATAGAAACATCACCCATTGAACTTGATATTTCTAAGTAAATTTTTTTCGGTACAGAAATATCAAAATAACTATGATAATCGTCGATATTATCATTTCCTCTAATAGATAATTCATTGTTTCGGAAAACATAACTTGCTTTAGATTTATCCAGTAAATTTTTTGCTTTTGATTTAGAGTATGCTTTGATATCAAATATTTCAGTAATAATTATTTGTTTACCAGGTGAACTGCTATGAATAATAATGTCGCCCCTGATTTTTGACATTTCCAGTAAAGACTTATTGCCAATGACTTCATAGGATTTTAATATTTGGCCGGAATACTTTCCGTATCCATCAGAGTCAATAATTATTTCATCTGCAAAAACAGAAATAAAAATAAATAATACAATAATATGAATTCTAAAAAGATTCATTATTTTGTGTCTTCAGTATTTTTGAAAGTTTTATTCATATTTTTTAATACATTTTTTGCATAGGTTCTAACATTTTTATCTGTATCACGAGTTGCAAGTGCAATTATACCCATTGATTCTTCTTGTCCTTTTTCGTGCAATGTATTAATTGCCTGAATACGAATATCAGGACATGTGTCATGTAATACGACAGATTTGAAAACTTCTAATGATTTTTTACTAAGATTAAATTCCTTTAATAAATCGGCAGATTTTAATCTGATATCTTTATTTTTGTCATGCATTAAAACTGAAGAGAGAGTAATTTGTAATTCATCATTTTTAGCCGTGTTTGCAAGTAGATTTAATGCACGCATTCTTCTTTCATCTGAATTATCATGTTGTGCTGAATAACGTAACATATCAATTATAGTTGGATCATCAAGCCCACCTTTTATTTCAAAATCGCGTTTTAATTTATAACTTACTTGAACAACTCCGTCTTTGTTGGTGGTGTTGCCACTGAGCAAGTCAGCAACTTCGATATTGCCGGACTGTAACATATTGTTTGCAAGGTTTTTATTTAATTCTTGACTGTTTTGTGAAGCAACAGAAGAATTATTGGATAGTAAACTCATCAACATATCCGGATTGTTTCTAATATCATTATTAAACCATATTTTACCAACAATAATTCCAATTAACATTGTCGCAACCATACCTGAAAGTTGATAACGAGGCTGTGTAAATAGTTGAGCAAATGAATCAACAAATTCTTCAAACAATACTTTTAATTTTATAGTAAAAGATTGTTTTGTTGTTTTATTGATTTGTGCCATGATTTTTAGATTAGCTTTTTCAATAAGTTCTTTTGTAGGAGTTTCAATAGGTTCTGTCGCTAATACATTATTCATTTCCTGCATTTGAGTTAATTCAGTTTGGCATTGTTTACATGTGGACAGATGTTTTTTGAAAATATTTATTTCAATTTCAGATAATTCATCAAAGAAATATAGCATTAACATTTCACTGTATTTATTGTTATGTTTCATATCTTGCTCCTTTAAGCGTTAGATAGACTTGTTCTTAATTTTTGTGTTGCTCGGAAAAGATATCGTTTTATAGTTCCTTCAGTACAGTCTAATATTGCTGAAATATCTTTAATTTTTTTTCCTTCAAAATGTTTCATAATAAAAACTGTCCTTTGTTTAGGAGATAAATCCAAAAGAGAATTGTTAATTTGATCTTTTAAAGCATTGTTAAAAAAATACTTATCGGCATTAGAACTATTGCTGGCAGGAATTGTTTCCCATAAGTTGCTTTCCTCACCTATTTCAACTGTCTGATATTTCTTGTTTTTACGAAAAGAATTATAAGCCATATTTGCCAAAATGCGATAAACCCAGGTGAAAAATTCACTCTCATATCGGAAAGATTGAATATTTTTATAAACTTTTAAAAAAGTTTCCTGATATAGATCTTCTGCATCCTGGTGGTTTTTTGTGAACTTATAAGCAGCTCCCATGACTTTGTCTCCGTGTATGTTTATTAATTGTTGAAAAGCCATTTGATTGCCACCTTGTGCTTCTTTTATTAGATTTACTTCTCTTTCTTCCATTTTTTTCCTTACGCTTTTGACAAGGACTTGATTTAAAAGTTGTCACAGATCACATTTTTATTTTAAGATGACAATTTTTCCCTGATTTTTTACACCTTTTCCATTTAATAAAACATAATAAACTCCGGAAGGAAGATTACGG
>JAOZSG010000033.1 GCA_029939785.1 Fidelibacterota bacterium
AATCATAAATGATGCATTTCGTTTCGCAATACCTGCATTTAGTCGTTGCTTATCAAATTTTTCACGGGATTCTTCACTATCCCATGCCCAGTTATATTCATCAATAGCATATACTAAACCTGTTTGTCGATATCTTAATTTGTTTTCATTATAATCATAAATATTCATATAATTACCAATATCTGTAAAATATGCATTGTTTTTGCCACTAGCATTTATTCCCGCATGGGTAATAGCATAAGCTTTCATGTCATTTTTAGTTTGGTCTCCATATAAATTAAATGCAGTAAATCCCAGCCAGCACAACATATCTGTCGTATTAAAAATAATTCCTCTTTTATGCATTCCTAAAGAATGTTCACCCCAGCCAGGCAGAACAATTGATTTTAGCAGGATAACTCGTGCTTTTCCCAGGCTCATTTGTTCTTCTGACAAATAATTATTTTCCTGTGTCCAGGCTATGTTGCTAAAAATTAAAAAACATAATAAGATTAAGAATTCTTTTTTTCTATTTTGCATCTTTTATACTCCTAAAGATAATAGTTATACACAATACACATGTAACTATAACGCATATCCATGCAATCCAGTTTCCATATTTTGTATAAAAAGTCATTTTTGTTAATTTTTGAACATCTGTACTTAACCAGGTTTGTTCACCAAACTTTGATTTTTTTAATTCTCTGCCAAATTCATCCAGTATTAAAGATATACCTGTATTGGCAGACCTTACTACAGGTACACGATTTTCAACAGCACGGAATTTTGCAATTTGTGCATGAAGAAAAGGTGCGGATGTTGACCCAAACCAGGCATCATTTGATACGATAACCAGCATTTCAGAACCTTTTTTTACACCTTCTCGGATTAGATCAGGAAAAGTAGATTCAAAACATATTGCAGATGTCAATTTTAAGTTAACATCTTTTTCATTGATGCTAAATACTTTAACTTCTTTTCCGGCTAAAAAATTACCCTGACCGAGATTCAATTTATTAAGTTCAGGAAAATATTCTGAAAATGGTATATATTCGCCAAAAGGCACTAATCGATTTTTCCTGTAATAATCATATGATCCTGTATTAGGATTAATAAAAAAAGTAGCATTATAAACATTATAGGTGTTATCTGAAAGATATTCGTAATCAGGAACACCAGTCAAAAGATAGATATCCTTTTCTTTGATCATTTTCCTGATATTATCAAGTGAATGTCGTTTATTGGATCTCAAATATGTAGGCGGAGCAGTTTCCGGCCAGACAACAATATCTAATTTCTTTCCTGTCGTAACAGAATCTGTTAAATCGTGGAGACATTTCATGTTTTTTGCAAAAGATTTTCGTACCCATTTTGCATTGGGATCTACATTTGGCTGAATAAGTCCTACGGATATATTTGATTCACTTTTTGTATTATTATTCGTCATCAAAATTATATTTCCATAGATAATCGGTAAAAGAAAAGTGATAATAAATAAGATTATTAATCTTTTTTGATTATACTTGCTTTTCCAATTTAAAATGAGTTGAAATAATATAAGATTGAGAAAAATAATCCAGATACTTATTCCATACGGACCGGTAATTGAAGCAATTTGTATGATACTCAAATAATTAGCCTGAGTATAACATAAATTATTCCATGTAAAACCCATTACTCCAAAAGATCTGAGTAATTCTAATGCTCCAAAGACAAAAGGAAATGAAAACAGACCAATATTTTTTCCAAGTTTTCGTCCGATTAAGGCGATAATTGCACCGGCAATTCCATAAAATATAGAGACAAAAATAACACCGGATAACATTGATAAAACTGCGTAATACCAATCCGCTCCATTATTAACTGCTAACCAATACAAAACACCAAGATTTAGAATTAATCCGTAAAACAAACCTTTTTCGAATCCAAAATAAAAATCATCTTTGACAAATGAATACATGAGTGGTAATAGACAAAAATATGCGACAAATCCAAATGGACTCGGAGGAAATGCAAGGATTGCTAATAATCCTGACATAATCGGTAAAAACTTACCGGATAATAATATTTTTTTTAGATCAAGCATTAACAAAAAATCAAATATGGCAAGCCATTAATGGATCTTGCCATTTTGATATAATTTCATGTACTTATTAGTAATTATTTTAATTTATCTACTGATTTTTTTAATGCATCTTTAATAAGCATACCAGGTTTGAAATGTGTTTTTCTTCTTGGAGGTACATACACAATTTCGTTTGTTCTTGGATTTCTTGCTTTTGGTTTTGCTTTTGTCTGTTTTACTTCGAATACACCAAAATTTCTAATTTCTATTCTTAATTCTTTTTCATCCTGAGTAAGAATTTCTCTCAAAGATTGAAAAACACCATCAACAATATCTTCAATGTCATGGATCTTTAAATCAAGATTATTTGCAGTGGTCTTGACAATATCTTTTTTTGTAAAAGTTTTTGCACGTGAACTCATAGTTTCTCCTTAATTAATATTTATCGTCTCTCAATGGAAATTATTCCTTGTATATTTTTTAATTTAATTAATACTTTATTTAAGTGCTTTAAATTTGTAATCTGCAAGACAAGGGAAAAGTGACTTATAGCCTCATCAACATTACCTTCTATTTTTATTATGTTTGTATTGGAATCTGATAGAATTTTTGTTATGTCATTCAGAAGATTATTTCTTTCCTGTCCCATAATTTTAACATTTGTCATAAAAGATTGTTTTTTATCAACATCCCATTCTACATCAATCATTCGTTCATTTTTTCCTACAAGTGCAGGAATATTATTACAATCACTTTTATGAATTATTACACCTCGGCCACGGCTGATGAATCCGATAATAGTGTCTCCAGGAATGGGATTACAGCATTGTGCAAATTTTACCATCAAATTACTGATTCCGTGTACTTTGACACCTTTGACATTTTTTCTGGCAATCTCTATAAATTTTTGGTCTTGATTTTCTTCAGTAAATTCAATTTCTTCTTTTGGAAATAATTTTTCAAAAATTGTCGGGATTGTAAGTTTTCCTTCACCAACAGCTGCTAACATTTCTAATTTATCATCAAATCCAAGCTCTTTTATATTGTTTTGTATAGTTTTTAATAATTTTAAATTTTTATTTTTTCTATTTTCTTTTTCTAATAATTCCTGACCTAATTGAATACTTTCTTCCATTTGCTTTTTATGAATCCATCTTTTGATAGATGTTATAGCTTTGGAAGTTTTGACTATTTTTAACCATGCATAACTTGGTTTTCTAGAGTCAGATGTAATAATTTCAACTTTCTGGCCACTTTTTAATTCAGTATTTAGTGGAATCATTTTTCCATCTGCTTTTGCTCCTATACATCCATAGCCAACTTCTGTATGTATTTCAAAGGCAAAATCGATTGGAGTTGAACCGGCAGGTAGTCTTATAAGATCGCCCCTTGGAGTGAATAAAAATATTTCATCTTTAAAAAGATCAATTTTTAAGGTTTTCATGAAATCTTTTGAATTAAGTGAATCGGTTTTTAAAACATGTATAAGATCTCTTAGCCATTTTACATATTTATCTACAGATTTTGAATTATTTTCTCCTTCTTTATATATCCAATGAGCTGCAATACCTTCTTCAGCAACTTTATCCATTTCTTCTGTTCTGATTTGAATTTCAGCAATTCGACCTTTTTTTCCATATACTGTAGTATGGATTGACTGATAATAATTTGCTTTATGATATGCAATATAATCTTTAAAACGATCCATTACCGGAGTGAATATTTCATGTACAATTCCAAGAACAGCATAGCATTCTTCTTTTGTTTTAACAATTACTCTAATCGCAAGAAGATCATAAATTTCTTCAAAAGGTTTATTCCTCATCTTCATTTTTTTGTAAATAGAAAAAAAATGTTTGGGTCTGCCAACAATTTTACAGTCAATATTTTCTTTATCAAGAGCATTTTTTAAAGGCTCAGTAAAAACATTTATATATTTTACGCGTTCACTTCTATGTTCTTTTATTCTTTTTGCCAAAAATTTATAAGCATCATAATCGAGAGTTTTGAGAATCAGATCTTCCAATTCTGCTCTTATTTTATACATTCCAAATCTATGAGCAAGAGGTGCATAAATATCCCTGGTTTCTATTGCTATTCTACGCTGTTTTAATTTGGGTAATGAGTCAATTGTCATCATGTTATGAAGACGATCTGCAAATTTTATTATTATTACTCTGATATCATCGGCAACATTTAAGAGCATTTTTCTAAAATTATCTGCCTGCTTTTCTTCGCGTGTTCGGAATTTAATCCCACTTATTTTTGTAACACCTTCAACAAGTTTTGCAACTTCTTCACCAAATTTTTCAGCGATATCATCATAATTTATATCAGTATCCTCAATTACATCGTGTAATAGGCCTCCACAAATTGTAGTAACATCCATATTCATTTCAGATAAAATTAATGCAGTTTGATAGGGATGTTCAAAATATGGTTCTCCGGATTTTCTCTTTTGACCTCTATGTGCATCACGAGCAAAACAATAAGCACTCCAAAGATAATCCTCATGTTTTTGGGACATAGATATACCTTTACCACGCATGTTTACAAGGTCATAAAATTTCTTTGGACGTTTTTTCATCTGGAGTACTTTACTTAAAATATTTTCTGCCATTAAAAGCCCGGATCCTGATCTAACATTTCTTCCTGATACAGTGCTACATTCTCAAAAGCAGCATATTTTTCTACAAAAATTGCATTCGCAATTCCGGTTGGACCATTTCTTTGTTTTCCAACGATAATTTCTGCTTTCATTTTATCCATTGGATCAGAAAACTCATCTTCACGTCCTTCACGGATTGCATATACTATAGGGCGATATACAAACATTACAACATCTGCATCCTGCTCGATTGCTCCACTTTCTCTCAAATCTGAAAGTTGTGGTCTATGATCTCCGGTTCTTTGTTCTACAGCTCTTGACAACTGAGATAAAGCAAGAACAGGAATATCTAACTCTTTTGCGAGCATTTTTAAACTTCTGGAAATTTCTGTTATTTCCTGCTGTCTGTTTTCTGCTCTTGGACCTCTAAGTAATTGTAAATAATCTAAAACTATCATTTTTATATTATGTTCTGCTTTGAGTCTTCTTGCTTTTGCTCTGACTTCAAGCATCGATAATCCGGGTGAATCATCAATGAATATCGGAGCAGTTGCCAAACGTCCTGTTTGTTCTGTTAATCGTCTCCATTGATCACGGGGTAATTTTCCTGTACGAACCAGATGACTGTTAACTTTTGCTTCTGAACATAAAAGTCTCATGGCAAGCTGATAATCCGGCATTTCCAGACTGAAAAATGCTACTGGCACATTATATTCTACAGCAGCATTTCGGACTGCTGATAGAGCAAATGCTGTTTTTCCCATACTTGGTCTGCCGGCAAGAATGATAAGATCTCCATTTTGAAATCCTGATAACATTCCATCCAATTCAACAAAACCTGATGGGATACCTGTTGTATGATAATCTGTATTTGAAATGGAATCAAGATGTTCAAAAGTTGTATTTAATACAGTTCCAAAATCTTTAAATCCTTCTTTTCCTTTATTTTGTGCTAACTTAAATATTTTTTCTTCAGCATGATCCAACACGTCAAAAGCGGGTTCATTTGCTTCGTAGGCTTCTGTTTGTATTTCAGTTGTTGCTGTAATTAATTTTCTGTAAACTGATTTTTCCTGAACTATTTTAGCCCAGTATACCACATTGGCAGCAGAAGGAGTGGATTCAACAAGCCCGGTTATATAATATGCACCACCGGATTCTTCCAATTTGTTATCTGTTTTTAGTTTATCAATAACACTTATCTGATCAATTGGTTCATTTTTTTCAAAAAGTTTTTCCATTGCTCTATAAATATTCGAATGTGCATCTTTATAAAAAGAAGTTTCATCAAGATAGTCTATTACTTTTGTGATAGCCTCTTTTTCAAGCATCAAAGCACCTAAAACTGAACATTCTGCTTCATCAGAGTGTGGAGGGACTCTTGTAAATACGGGTTTCTTTTTAACTTTTTGATTTTTAATTTTTATCTCCTGAAAGTTTTAATTTTTTTAAAATCTTCCCAAACCATGCGTTTTAGATTATTGTTTTTTAGAATCGCGTCCGGATGATAGGTTACAAGAGTGTCATAACCATGATATTTAAATATTTTACCGTGAATATCAGATACAGATTTTTCTGTTTTTATTAATTTTTTTCCAACATCAGACCCAAAGCAAATAATTAATTGTGGTTTAATTATATTAATTTGATCATTGAAAATGTATTCATAGTGACCATCTATAGTATGTAAATGAGTCAAATAAATATCATCAATATTTAGATCGATAGCATTTAATATTTTTTCAAATAAATTATTCGCCTCTTTTGATAATATTTTAGAAGTTTCAAAATTAAAGGCTTTATCACTCACAAATATAAAATCTGAATTTTGTTTTCCGATTCCTATCAAGGGTTCAGATAAGGATTCTGGAGAATTATTGCTCTGTTTATTTTTGGCAGTATTACTTATGATTTTTTGAATATTTTCAAAATAATATTCATCAGGATAAATTTCAGCCTGTTGTTGAAAAAAATGTTTAATATTTGTTTTAATACTATTATCCACTATTTATTTTTCCCGGATTCAGTAATAATTTTGATAATATTTTCAGCAATATTTCTTTTTGAATTTTTACTTAAAAACCATTCATGACCATTTTGGGAAAAAAGGGTGACTTCATTTGTATCATGTTCAAAACCGACACCATCATCTTTGGGATTATTCCAAACAATATAATCTAATCCCTTTTTTTGCATTTTATTGATTGAACGTTCTTTGCCGTCGTTCATTTCTACACTAAAACCAACAATGCAGGTTTTTTTGTTTTTTTGTCTGAATTCAGATACAATATCTGGTGCGAGTTTTATAGGAATTTCTGTAATAGTGTCATTTTTTTTGATTTTTGTATCAATATATTCAGCAGGACATAAATCTTCTATTGCAGCAGCCATGAATAAAAAATCAACAGAATCTGAATTTTGAATTAAAGTATCACGCATTTCAATGGCTGATTCAACTTTAATTGTTTCAAGATCGTTAGGAATATCGATACTGACTGGACCGGTAACCAATAGGACTTCAGCACCTTCTTTTTTTGCTTCTTCTGCCAGAGCCAAACCCATTTTCCCTGAAGATCGATTAGAAATATATCTTACAGGATCCAAATATTCTCTAGTAGGTCCGGCTGTAACCAGTACTTTTTTACCTTTTAGTTTATTAGTACCATTTAATGTCATATTAAGGTATTCAAGTATTTTATCTATATTTGTAAGTTTACCTTTTCCAATATCATTACAAGCCAGCATTCCGGTTTCAGAATCAATAAATCCATATCCGATTTTTTTCAATTTATCCATGTTTTCCATGGTAGCTGGGTTTTTATACATATTTACATTCATTGCAGGTGCAAAAACCGTTTTAGTTCCCGCAGCCAAAATAATTGTGCTGAGTAAATCATCTGCTATACCTGACGCAGCCTTTGCAATTATATTTGCTGTGGCAGGACATATCAATACAATATCAGCTTCTTTTGCAAAATCAATATGCCTGGTTCCAACATATCCTTCATCAAATATTGAGGAATATACATTTTTACCACTAAAAGTTTCAAAAACCAAAGGTGACATAAACCGCAAAGCAGAATTAGTCATTATAACCTGTACATCTGCTCCGTAATTTTTGGTTAATTTACGTAATAAATCGGCTGCTTTATATATAGCAATGCTACCTGTAATACCGAGTAATATTTTTTTATTTTTAAACTTCAACTTCAGTATCTGGTTTTTCTTCTATTTTGTCGTCTTGAGTATTTTTGTAATTGATTTCACCAGCTATTAATTCATCTAAAGAAAGTGTGGTTGGTTTTTTCAATTTGTCCCATTCAACATCATATTCCTCAGGTGTTTCCTCAAAATCTTCTTCACCTTTTCTACCAATAACCGGTAACGGATATGTTGCCATTCTTAATGCATTTATTTGTTTAGCTCTTTTTGCTGCTACTAATACAACCTCAAAAATATCTTCAGATTGTTTATTTAATTTTGAAAAATGCAGTGTATCTGCCATTATTTTTTCTCCTTTATAATTGTTAATATTTGATTTACAGTTTTATCCAAATCATCATTAACAATAACAAAATCAAATTGATCTGCCATTGCTAATTCTTCCGGAATTCTTGCTTGTCGAATTTTTAATGATTCTTCAGTTTCACTTCCTCTGTTTACAAGCCGACGAATTAATTCATCTAAAGAGGGAGGTTTAAGAAAGATACTAAGTGTATCTTTGGAATATTTTTTTTTGATATTTAATGCACCATTTACATCAATATCCAGTAAAAGTACCACTCCATTTTCAATTGATTCTTCTAAAGTTGATTTTAAAGTACCATAATAATTATCAAAAACTTCTTCATATTCTATTAATTGATTTTTTTTGATATATTCTTCAAATTTTTCATGAGTAACAAAATGATAATCAGCACCATCCTGTTCATTTGCTCTTGGGCTTCTGGTTGTACATGAGATGGAAAACTCACAATAATCCAATTTCTCTATTAATTCTCTACAAACTGTAGTCTTTCCTGCACCGGATGGTGCTGCAATTGGCAGTAATATCCCACGTTTTTTCATAAAATATTTTGCACCTGTTCTCTCACTTTTTCTAATTCATTTTTCATATTTACGACCATGTGAGAGATTTCTGCACTTTCAGATTTTGCTCCTATTGTGGTCATTTCTCTATTTAATTCCTGAACTAAAAAATTCATTTTTTTTCCGACTTCCTGATCAGATTTTAAATATTTTTCAAACTGTGCTGTATGACTTGCAATTCTTTCGCACTCCTCAGAAATATCAACTTTTTTTGTCATTATTGCTACTTCTTGCAGGATTCGATCTTCATCAAGTTTTCGATCTCCGATCATTTCATTTATTAAATCCCGATATTTTTGAAAGTAGGATTGTTTTCTGTCGGCAATCTTAATAATGATAGCATTTAAATCCACTTGAATATTCTTCAGATGTTTGGTGATTTCGTCAGTTAGATATTTTCCTTCATCTTCACGCATTAAAGTTAATTCATCTCCGGCTGTGCTTAATAATTCTTTAATTGTACCGGATATTTCATCTAAATCTATATCAGGTTCTTCATTCGTAAATAAATCCGGAATTTCAAGTAAGTGTTCAAGAGTTATACTGTCTTTTAATCCAAGACTGCTTTCTAATTTTTTTAATTCGTCAAAACAATTTTTAGCATAATCTAAATTTATTTTGAACATACTACTATTAGTTTTGTTGTTATTATATGTAATGAGTGCCTGAATTCGCCCTCTTTTCAATTTTCGACTTAGCACACTTGCAAAATCATCTTTTTTCATTTCCAAAAATTCAGGGACTTTTATAGCAACATCAGCATATCTGCTATTAACTGATCTGATTTCTACAGCAAGCATTCCTGATGAAATATCTTTGCTGCATTTTCCATAACCGGTCATACTTTTTATCATAAAACTCCTTAAAATCAAAATTCATGTGTCTTATAAAAACTAAATTGTAACATGAAAATAAATAATAGTTAATTAGTTGTTTTTCAAAAAGACGAATAACCACAAAATATAACATTTTTTCCTAATACTAACCTATGTTTTTTTTGACTTTCCAATTTTTTATTGATTATGAACAGATTATCGAGTAATCTAATCTTACTTTTAATCTGTTATTGCATTTATCATGAAAATTAATGTAATATTCAAGAAGATTATTTAGAAAAAATATAGAAGAAAGGCAAAAATGTCTGAGTCAATCCTGATTAAAAATCCTTTATGTTGTATTAGAGTTAATTCTGATATAAATGCTAAAGACAAATTGAATACATTTTCCGGTGGACATGTATATATTGAAAATAATAAAATAATTTCTGTTGGTCCCGAAACATTTAAAGGTAATGCAGATAGAGTAATAGATGGTAGTAGAATGGTTTTTCTTCCCGGATTAATTAATACACATCATCATTTTTTTCAAACATTGACCCGTAATATATATGCAACTCAAAAGTCTCAATTATTTGATTGGCTTTTGACAAATTATGAAATATGGCGAAATATCTCCGGTCAGGCATTTTATGTCAGTGCAAAACTTGCTATGGCTGAACTAATAAAGTCAGGAGCAACTACAACTTCAGATCATTTATATCTTTTCCCGGAAATCGCAGAAAAAGACCTGATTGATCGTGAATTTAAAGCTGCTCAGGAATTATCAATGAGATTTCAGCCCACTCGCGGATCAATGTCTATGGGAAAATCTGACGGTGGTTTGCCACCCGATGATGTTATTCAGAATGAAAATATTATTATTGAAGATTCAATTAGACTAATAGAAAAATATCATGATACTTCTCCAGGCGCAATGACCAGAGTTTCTCTCGCACCCTGTTCACCATTTTCTGTAACACCTGAACTGATGAAAAAAAATGTGGAAATAGCAAGAAAATATAATTTGCAACTCCATACTCATCTGGCAGAAACAATTGATGAAGAGAATTTTTGTATAGAAAAGTTTAAAATGCGACCTTTTGAACTTATTAAATCTCTCGGTTGGATGACTTCAAACTCATGGTATGCTCATTCTATCTATCTGAATGATAGAGAAATAGAGGAAATAGGTAGAGTTGGTGCAGGTATTTCTCATTGTCCTACTTCAAATATGCGTTTGGGTTCAGGTATTGCTAGAATAAGAGAATTATTGGATGCCGGAGTAAGTGTAAGCCTTGGTGTAGATGGTTCTGCCTCAAACGATTCCTCGAATATGTTATTGGAATTACGAAATGCTTTACTTATTTCAAGACTTAGAAAAGATGAATTTTGGTTGAATACAGAAGATGTTTTATGGATGGGAACAGTTGGAGGTGCAAAAGCCCTTGGACGTGATGATATTGGTCAGATAGAGTCTGGAAAATCTGCGGATATTATTGGAATTTCTATGGATAGACTGGAATATTCAGGAGCACAACATGATCCTGCTGCTGCTATTGTTTTTTCATCTGCAATGTCACCTGTAGATTTGTCGATTATCAATGGTAAAATTATAATGGAAAATGGAAAAATAATAGGATTGAATGAAAAGGAACTGATCAAAGAACATCAGAGTATTTCAGATATTCTTGTAGAAAATGCTCAGAAAAAATTAGGAAAAAAATTAAGAAGATAATAGCCAATGATAAGTGATCTGGTAAAAGAACTTGCATAGACTTTAATATTATTTTTTTATAAACCTTGTAAACTGCTTATTAAAATTAAACAATAATTTTTATGTATTAACAAGTTAAACTAACACCTGTATAGTCAGTTACGACATATTACATTAGAATTCAAATGGAGAAACAATATCTTTTTGATAATTTTTATTTGCTTTATTTAACTTATTAATCTGCTCTTCTAATTGATATACAAAATCTTCCGGCATATTTTTATCTAAATAATAATTTTTAATTCTCTTATATTTTTCTAATAATTTGATCAATCGGATTGAAAATTGATCTACATATTCTTTTTTACTATAATCTTTATTTAATACTTGTTTAAATAATTTTTTTAAATCATGATATATAGGAATAAATCCGACTGGAGTTTCAATTGCATTATATTCATTATATAATCTACCTTCTGCCCATAATAGCCATATTTTCTTATCTAATTTTGAATTATGAAACTCTCCTTCCTCATTTTGTAAAAAATAATTTGTTGCAAAGATTACAGGAGTTTTTTCAATACTTTCCCCAAAATCTAAATAATTTTGAATATATTGATTCATAGGTACAACTATAAAATCAAGATTAGCCATTGGAACAATTATCCGTTGACCTTCTTTTCCTATTGTTGCCGCAGTTGTAACTGATTCTATCGAACTGCCAAGAAAAACACCATGTTTCCATGAAAATGATTGAAAAATAGGTACATTAGTATCTGCATCTCGTCCACCATATATCACTCCATCTATCTTAACACCATTAGGGTTTTCTACCTCCGGATCAACATTGGACAATTCACTTATACGAAGAGTATATCTTGCATTCTTACTCGCCATAAGAACTTTTTTCCCTTCTTTATCTTTAATTCCATTTTGCCATTTACCAAAATGATTACGTCCTTTCTCAGGCATTTCACCGGTATTCATATTTAGCCAATATGGTTCACCATTGTGTTCTAAAACATTTGAAAAGATCAACTCTCTTGGAGATGTGAGGCAATTAAATATTTCCGGATCATCATAAGGATTAACACTTCTTATTATTCCAAAAATACCAGATTCAATATTTACGGCTCTACATTCATTTTTTATCACTTTTAAATAAGCAATATCATCACCTACTATAGTTTGTCCTGAAATCATTGCAGTACTTGTTTTACCACACGCACTTGGGAATGCTCCTGTAAAATAGGTAACTCTCTCTTTATTTTCAGGTCGAATTCCCATTATAAACATATGTTCCGCCAGCCATTTTTCCTTATGTGCTTTATTTATTGCCAGTCGAAAAGCTAATTTTTTCAATCCAAGACTATTTCCTGCATATTGATTGACAACTGATAGAACTCGATTATCTTTAAGATCGATATATATTCTTCGTTTTTCAATATTTTTTGTCACATGGTTTTCATCTAATTGTCCGGAAGAATGAATAAAATGGAAAAATTTATTTGATCCTTCTAATCTTTTAAATTCTTCAAATCCGGGTCTATACAATATATCTTCACTATGAGCAACATAAGGTGAATCAGTGATTTGAAGAGAAGGAATAGCAAATTGAGAATTTTTTGGACCAAGACAGAAAAAACGAACAAGCATAATTTTTCCTTTCATAATTCCATTCATAATTTCCATAATTTCGGTAAGTCCTTCTTCTCTTGGTCTTGTATTAATATGAGTACTAAAATGATTTTCATTTTCTGGCAATATATAAGTGTGTTTTTTATCTCTCGCCTGATCATAATATCCATCAAAATGAACTGTATGTCCCTGAATATTAAGTGCATACTCTTCATGTGCATCTATTGCCATTGCTCTGATCATTTCCAGATCTTCATCAGAATCAGTCACAATCATTACTTTATCAGGTTTACACAACAGAATATACTTTTCAATGATCTTATTTATATAAATATTATTAATTTTGGATAGTCTGAGTTTATCCAATGGTGATAAAATTTTAAGATCTGATAAAGCCATAATTTTCCTCAAATTTAATTAATTAAATTTGATATCAACATTAATACCAAAAATATATTTATTTTCTATAAATAAAAAATAAATTACTGTTATTATTGTAATAACAGTAATTTAAAATACAATTGGTTGTTATACTAAATTATCATAATTCATTTATAATTAGTAAATCTTTCTAATAATTGATAAGGTCAAAACCTTGAGATAAGAAAGCCATTAGGATTTATAACTAAAATCCCTTTGAAAAATTCTAAATATCCAATATCCAGCATGGAATATCCAGGGACGAAGGAAAAATCAATAAAAACCTTTACATTTGTTTTTTGAGAAAGCATGAAAAAGGAGAAATTTCTACTAATTCCTAACGAAATCTCGAAAGGTTACAGTGGTATTATACCTGTTAATTACTAAAATATAAGATGTACATAATTTATTTAATTTTTAAATTATGTGGTTTTTCAAGCACCAGAGGTGCGTTCCTATTTGTAGAAAAATTGATTCTCTAATATATTAAAGCACCTTTAGGTGCGGCTCTACTGTGAAAAATGTAAAAAATAGAACACTGATCGAAATATCCAACTTTATCCAATGAACAAGTGCTCTAGCATAACAACCCGTAATCGTTATTTCAATAGAATAACACAATTGATTTACGAATAAGGATTGATGATTTTTGATTTAGGATGTTTTGCAAATTCAGAATTTTGTTATCATTTCACTCGTTTCCTGACTCGTTCCCAAAGCCCTCTTTAGGAACACTCTTCAAACATACCAAACAATGAATTCATTTTTCAGAAGTCCGGCTTTTCCTTTTAACAGGCAAGGCTGTCTGTCATCCATTTCTTCGATTATTTTAAGAAAGTTTGAAAAAATATGGAAATTCCTACTAATTCCTGAAGAAATCTTCGGAAGGGTGCAATAGTATCGTACCAAAGGACAACAGGTTTTTGAGTAACTGAATAGTATTACAAATAGAGTCACTATGCTGCAAATGAAAGAAAAGAAAAATTAATTACCAAAATATTAAAATTTTACACTTTGTTTAATCTTTACATTATGTGGTTTTTCAAGCACCAGAGGTGCGTTCCTATTTGTAGAAAAATTTGATTATCTAATGTATTAAAGCACCTTTAGGTGCGGCTCTACTGTGAAAAATGTAAAAAATAGAACACTGATCGAAATATCCAACTTTATCCAATGAACAAGTGCTCTAGCATAACAACCCGTAATCGTTATTTCAATAGAATAACACAATTGATTTACGAATAAGGATTGATGATTTTTGATTTAGGATGTTTTGCAAATTCAGAATTTTGTTATCATTTCACTCGTTTCCTGACTCGTTCCCAAAGCCCTCTTTAGGAACACTCTTCAAACATACCAAACAATGAATTCATTTTTCAGAAGTCCGGCTTTTCCTTTTAACAGGCAAGGCTGTCTGTCATCCATTTCTTCGATTATTTTAAGAAAGTTTGAAAAAATATGGAAATTCCTACTAATTCCTGAAGAAATCTTCGGAAGGGTGCAATAGTATCGTACCAAAGGACAACAGGTTTTTGAGTAACTGAATAGTATTACAAATAGAGTCACTATGCTGCAAATGAAAGAAAAGAAAAATTAATTACCAAAATATTAAAATTTTACACTTTGTTTAATCTTTACATTATGTGGTTTTTCAAGCACCAGAGGTGCGTTCCTATTTGTAGAAAAATTTGATTATCTAATGTATTAAAGCACCTTTAGGTGCGGCTCTATTATTAGTAATACGAAAGAATGTACACGGATTGAATTGATTTGCACAGATTTTATTAATTTAATTCGAACCAATTCTAACTAGTAAAGTTTCTAAGAGAATATTTCTTCATAGCCTTATTTTTTTTCTTTGGACTATCAACATATTGTGATAAAGTGTCCCAATAAAGTTTACTATGGTTTCTTACTTTTGTATGAACTAATTCATGAAAAATGATATAATCAATCAATTTATCCGGCAATCTCATCAGATTTAAATTTAAACTGATATTATTCCTTCCGGAACAACTTCCCCAGAGAGATTTTTGATTTCTTATGTTAACTTTATTAACATTAAAATTATTTTTTTTAGCAAGATAATAGAGACGATCAGGAAGATAAATTTTTGCTTCAAATCTATAAATATCCAGAAAATATATACGAATTTGTTCCTGAACTTTTTTATCTGTAGTCTCTAAATAATCCGGAAAATATATAGATATTGTTTTATCCTCTAAAGGACGGAAAGTAAAATAAGTTTTATTATGCTTTTTAAT
>JAOZSG010000301.1 GCA_029939785.1 Fidelibacterota bacterium
TAATGAATTGACAGAAAATATTGATTTGAGTGCTTATCAGTTGGAATTTTCAGATTATTTGACAACTGAAGAGCAAAGTGTTCATTATAAATCAGTAATATCTATACCTTCTGATGAAGAAATGACAATAAATTTAGATCAGAATATTATATGTGGTGTTGAATTAACGGGATTAAAATTTTTAGAATTAGAAGGCTATATTGATACTATTGAAGTTGAGATGGAAGAAGTCGAAGAGGTTCTTGATGATTTTCCGGATGAAATAGAAGATTTGGATTTTGAAAATATTGATATTTCAATTGAATTTGATACAAATTTAGGTGTGGATTTTGTAATTAATTTTAATCTTAAATCTTTTAATGATGATGGAGATTCGGTCGTCATGAGTCTTAATCATACTGTACTCCATGATGATATCTTTACTCATATTCTTGAAATTCCGGATGCTGAAGATCTCATAAATATTAAACCAACCAGACTTAAAGCATCGGGAACAGTGAAGGTTGGTGGAAACGGGATTGTTTCGGGCGACCAATATGTTGGAGGAAAAGTTAACATATTTATGCCATTATCATTTATCATAAAAGACGATGTTGAAGTTGACCTGGATCCTGAATTTGTGAAGGAGGATATTTCAGATCAAGTTGAGGCTGTTACAATATTCACAGAAATTATTAATAGTTTTGATATTAGTGGAACTGTAAATCTTCTGACATCAAAAGATACATTAAATTTTGATGTAGGAAGTTTAATAAAACCAGATACTTTATTAACCTTTTCACTTAAACCAAATATGAGTTTTTCAGATGAAATATCTTTAACCAGAGAAAAATTTGATTTAATTCAGGATTCCTGCTATATAAAACCTATAATTTTATTAGATAAAACAGAATTAGGTGAGACTGTAAAATTCTTAAAAAGCGATTCAATTAAAGTTTTTATTTATGGTACATTAAAAGCGAAAGTAAAAATTGATGATGAAGAGAATGATCAGGAGTAAAAAAATGAAAAAACTATTAACCACGAATGAACACTAATAGACACGAATAAAATTTTAATTATTAAATATTAGTGTCTATTAGTGTGTATTAGTGGTTAAAAAATGGTTCAGGAGAAAAAAATGAAGAATAAAATAAAAATAATTATAATTATAATGACCGTTCTGTTTTTCAGCAATATTTGTTTTGGACAATTATTACTATCACCCAAAAGTATTTCTTTAGCAAATTCCTTTGCAACTCAGTCAAGAGGAGCGGATGTTATTGGCTGGAATCCTGCAAATTTAGGTTTTGATAATAATCCGAAATTTTCTATGAATTTTGGTTTTTTACCTTTTGTACCATTCCCATCACTTAGTTTAGGTAATAACTCAATAAATTTTCATAATTGGAATGTAGATATATTAAGTGGGAAAGAACTTACAGAAAAGGATAAAAAAAATATCCTGGGATATATTGAGAATTCAGGTTTTAATATTAGTCCTCAGATGCAATTAGATCTTCTTAATATTTCTTTTGGAAGATGGGCGTTAGGTTTAGGTGTAGAAATATTTGGTGAACAAAATATTCCAAAATCCCTTTTTAATTTTATGTTTAATGGTAATGAATTTGATGTGCCTGTCGATATTAGTGATGTTGATATTGAAATGCAATCAATTGGTAAATTATCATTATATCACGGAAGAGAAATTAATATTCCTCAGATTAATGATTATGTCAAAACTCTGAATATCGGTTTTGGGATAAATTATTTTTTTGGTGGAATATATGCAGATATTAAACAGATGGATGCCCGGATTATATCCCAAAAAGATGGCTTTCTTATAGATGGTCATGCTATTGCAAAAGTTGCGGCAGGAGGATCAGGATTTGGTCTTGATTTTGGAGTTGCATCACAGATTAATGATAAGATGTATGCAAATATTTCACTTAATAATATTTTTAGTAAAATTAATTGGGGAAATATGGATTTAGATGTTATTGATGGTGAGTCAACACAAAAAATTGAATATTCTTTTTCTATGGAATTAGGAAGTAGTGAGTTTCTGGATGATGATATTGACTCATTATTTGATAAAGGAGTAGAAAGAGATACTAGTTATGCTGCCGGAAAATTTCAATCTACTTATCCCGGGAATCTTACTATAGGATTTCAATATAATATGTTAGATAACCTGGAATTTTACGGAAATTTAAGAAAATATTTTATTAATGATTTTGGATTTTCAAATTCTTTTATTATTTCAGGTGCATTAAATTATTCGCCTATAAATTGGCTTCCTTTACGAGCAGGTATAGCAATAGGAGGGAACGAAAAATTTAAATGGGGTATAGGAACTGGATTAGATTTTAAGCGTTATGAAATGAATATTGGGTTTTCTCAATATCAGGGAGTATTCAATTGGGCAAAAGGCTTTTCATTTTCTTTTAGTCAAACCATAAAGTTTTGATTTTATGTAGGTTATTGCTGGTAAATAAAATATTTGTATAATTAATTTTTTTTTGTATATTATTCGCACGGTTTATATAAATGTTAAATGTTAAATAAGTACAATTAGTAATTGTTTAAAAATGTCTCTGATTACATTTCGTTTATAAAATAAGCGGCTAAACTATTAACATTCATCAATTTTATTTACTAATAGTTAAAAATAGTTATTTTTATTTAAATATATATTTTATATATTAATTATAACAGAAATTCTTTGTAAAGGATAATGTGTGCTAAAAGTTGAATCTACAGTAATAGACCTTGATTTTGATCCTGTAAGTAGAAAATACAGAGTTCCTGACCAAAATTCAGACTTTCACAAATCAGATTTTCATAAAAAAGAGTCGAAGTCTTATACTACAAAAATAAAATTTAAAACAAGTAAAAATAAACCCAGTTCTTATAAGAATTTATTGGAAAAAAAAGGATTGGTTGTTGATTTTACTGTAAGGTAGAATATTCGAAATAAATATTAAAAAAGCCCCGTAGAAATTCGGGGCTTTTTTATTGTATAAAAAAACTATTTTTCTTCTAAAAATGGATACTGATAGTCTTTTGCCGGAACAAAGACTTCCTTTAAAGTTCTTGGAGATACCCATCTTAATAGATTGATCATGCTTCCGGCTTTATCATTGGTACCTGATGCACGACTACCACCAAAAGGTTGTTGACCAACAACTGCCCCGGTTGGTTTATCATTAATATAAAAATTCCCTGCTGCGTTCTGTAATTTCTGTGTAATATGATTAATTATATTACGATCTTTGGCAAAAACACATCCGGTTAAAGCATAAGGAGAAGTATTATCGCATAATTCCAAAGTTTCTTCTAGTTTTGAGTCTTCATAAACATAGATTGTCAAGACTGGCCCAAAAATTTCTTCTTCCATTGTTTTAAAATGTGGATTGGTTGTTACTATTACAGTTGGTTCAATAAAATATCCAACTGAATCATCATAGGATCCACCTGCAATTATTTCAGCATCTTTTGCATTTTTTGCAAAGTCAATGTAAGAAGTAATAGAATTGAAAGCGGATTTGTCAATTACAGCATTTATAAAATTTGTAAAATCTTTGGGGTCACCCATTTTTACTGAGTTTACTGTTTTGATCATTTTTTTCTTTATTTCAGTCCATAAAGAAGAAGGAATATATGAACGTGATGCAGCAGAACATTTTTGTCCCTGATATTCAAATGCACCCCGAACTAATCCGGTAACAACTTCATCAACATTTGCAGTATTATGTACAAATACGAAATCTTTACCGCCGGTTTCGCCAACAATTCTTGGATAGGATTTATATTTAGCAATATTATTACCAATATTTTTCCACATTGATTGAAAAACCGGAGTGCTACCGGTGAAATGAATACCGGATAACAAAGGTGATTCCATTACTTTGGGACCGACTTTTGACCCTGCACCGGGGATGAAGTTTATAACACCATCCGGAAGTCCGGCTTCCTGAAAAAGTTTCATAAGATAATAGCCGGAAAAAACAGCAGATGATGCAGGTTTCCATAACACAGTATTGCCCATCATTGCCGGAGCAGTCTGAAGATTACCTGCAATAGAAGTAAAATTAAAAGGTGTAACAGCGAAAACAAATCCTTCAAGAGGGCGTTGTTCTAATCTGTTCCAAACACCTTTTGGTGAGTATGGTTGATTTTTATAGATTTCTTCCATGTATTTGGTGTTGAAATTCCAAAAATCAATTAGTTCACAT
>JAOZSG010000302.1 GCA_029939785.1 Fidelibacterota bacterium
GCCCGTCGAAGGGTGCTCGAAGTTCTATCTACTTGATTTTCAACATATATATGCTCCGATGTACATTTCGACAGGTTGTAAATCAGGCTACTGACTGGCTCAATGTGACAGAGTCTTAATTTATTATTTTTTTTCTTATAACTTTTGACACTACCTTTTTAATGGCATAATTTAAATCTTTTCATAGCATGTATCAACAGATTACTTATCCAAAAAAAATGATGATAAATAATACCCTTTTTGTTCTAAATAATCTCTATTTGATTTCCAAAAACTTTTAATAGATTCAGTTGAAGTTACATGAGTTACACCATACATTATTTTTTCTGAACGTTGTATATACAAATCTCCTTTGTAAGGATAATATGGATCATAATTTTCACCCGAATCAAATTTAGATGAAGTTGGAGAAAGAAAAAATTCAAATTCTGCTGCTGCTGATTTTGATATTCCCACTAATTCAAAATTTGGTACACCATCTTTAATAGCGAATACCAAACCACCACTTTGTCCTCTGTTAAAAGGAGCATCAATAAAAAATGATGAATTCTTGGAATTTTTATCTTTGCTTACAATTCCTTTTGTAACCATTTTGTAACCTCTGGGAAATCCAAATAAATAAACAAAACTTCCCCATTCCAGTTTACTCGCTTTTCCTAAAGGATATTTAAATGTCGAAAATAATGGATCAGATGTTGAAATCTTTTTACCTACAATGGCAATATCAATTTTTTCATCAGCAATTAAAACTTCTAATTTTCCACCTCCCATAATAATAGTGGTAAATGTACTTTGATCGATTAAATACGCAATAGTTTGTATGTATTTTTCGGTGTTCTCTGTATTTTTATAATATTTTATAATTTTATCAGGAAATTTGACAATATGTGCACATGTTAGCAAAGCAATTCTATTATTTTCATAATATATCGCTGTAGCTGTTCCAGATGCAGTGTTGTTAAACCTTGTCTCTTCTATGACATTTTCTTTTATGAAATTTCGGTTTATATTTGTTAAAGTTGCATGACAATCTTCTGGGAAAAGATAACTTTGATAATAACCTATACTTGTAATCAGACCAATAGTATTGCCTATTTCATCTAATTGGTTTGAACAATTATTATATGGAAATTGAGAATCATATCTACCATCTATAGAACGAAATTGTGGTAAAATACTCATTTTTTTACTACATGAAGCAACAAAAAGAACACTTAATAAAATCACACATAATTTTAGTTTTATATACAATTTAAAAGATTCCCTTTCTATTGCTATATTTTCTTAACTACTTTTTTTTATCAAAAACATTCAGTTGCTCACCAACTTTCCGAAAAGCATATAACGCTTTATCCAAATCTTCTTTAGAATGAGCAGCTGATAATTGGACTCTGATTCTTGCTCTCCCAATAGGAACAACAGGAAAGGCAAAGCCAATAACATAAATACCTTCATCCATAAGCAAATCTGCCATCTTCAATGCGAGAGGTTCATCATATAACATCACAGGTATAATAGCTGTATCACCCGGAATAATTTGAAATCCGGATTCTTCAATACCTTTACGAAAATATTTTGCATTTTCAACCAATGTGTTTCTAAGTTCAGAAGATTTTCCAAGTAATTTAATAACCTCAAGTGTAGTCCCCGCAATTACAGGAGCCAAAGAATTGGAGAATAAATATGGTCTAGATCTTTGACGTAACATATCAATAATTTCTTTTCTTCCTGCTGTACATCCACCCGAAGCTCCACCCAGAGCTTTACCAAAAGTTGTAGTAATAATGTCAACTCTATCCATCACATTAAATAATTCTGCAGTACCTCGACCATTTTTTCCAATATATCCGGTCGCATGAGAATCATCAACCATTACCAATGCATCATATTTATCAGCTAAATCACATATCATATCAAGTTTTGCTATATCACCATCCATGGAAAAAACACCATCAGTAACAATCAGACGATATTTAGCAGATTCCGCTTCTTTTAAACATTTTTCCAAGTCCGCCATATCAGAATGTTTATATCTCAATCTTTGTGCTTTGCAGAGACGAACACCATCAATTATTGAAGCATGATTCAATTCATCAGAAATAATAGCACTATCCTTATCAAGAAGTGGTTCAAAGACTCCTCCATTTGCATCAAAAGCCGCAGCATATAATATAGCGTCTTCAGCACCAAGAAATTTTGCTACTTCCTCTTCCAGTTCCTTATGAACTTCCTGAGTTCCACATATAAAACGTACAGACGAAAGTCCATATCCCCATTTATTTATTGATTCCTGTGCTGCTTTAAGTACTAAAGGATGATTGGACAAACCTAAATAATTATTAGCACAAAAATTCAACAATTTTTTCCCATTTCCGACTTTTATTGTTGGCCCCTGTGGAGTTGATATTACCCGTTCATTTTTATATAAACCTTTATTTTTTGCCTCTTCTAATTCATGTTGGAGATTTTCTTTCATTTTACCGTACATAAACCTTAACTCCTTATATTTCTATGACCACGTTTGCACTTGCATATTCTTTAATATGAGTGATGGTAACATGTATTTTTTTAATTTTTAATTCCTTATAAAACTCTTCTGCTTTTTCAGAAAACACAATTTCCGGTTTTCCTAACTCATCATTTATAATTTCGATATCACTAAATCCAATTCCTCCACGATATCCTGTTCCAACAGCTTTGAAAAATGCTTCTTTTGCTGCAAAACGTCCACCATAATTTTGAAATTTATTTTTTTTTGTTTCACAATATTTCTGTTCATGTTCTGAAAATATTTTTTCACGAAACCTGGTTCCGTTTGAGATTGATTTCTCCATTCTTTTTACTTCAATAATATCTGTTCCGATGCCCAATATCATAAGAATTAATCAATTCTCTTTTTTTATTATATTAAATAAATTACTATTATTCTATAATCAGAAATAAATTTAATTATTTATAATCTAATCAGAGTTTTTTATTTCAGATATTAATTTTTGCAGACCGGTTTTATAAGCAATAATACCTTCATCATAAACTCTTATGGAAGCAACTTTTGTTAGCACAGATTTCTGGAAACTATCTTTGGAACATGGGTATTCTGATAGAAATATCTCAGCAACAGGAAGTTGAAGTATTTGCAGCAATTCTTTTAGTGTATAAAAATTCCGGCTCATAGCACCAATACTTATTAAAATTCCATCTACCTGGTTTCGATTTGTACTAATATATTTAATTATTTTTGATTCGTCATATAATTGATGAATTTTAAGTTCAAAACCTAATGATTTTGCTTCATTTTTTAAAAATCTATCTACTTTATCCAAGGTTAAACTATTGTCATTTTTCGACGATACTTTCCCCAATAAAGAAAGATTTGCACCATGTATTACTAATATTTTCATAATGAAATTTACATTTCTATCCAATACTATCCAACTTTTTATCTCTGCAAAAAATTTTACTTATTACAAGAATATATTGCAATATTTCCAAAGAAATAATTTATATATTGGCAATTTTTAAATTCTGCTTTTTTTAATTTATCTATAATTCTCTTTTGTTCGGGAAAATTTATTATTGATGTTGCGAGATAATGATATTCTTGTTTTTTCCTGATCAATATTTTTGAAACAAATGGTATTATTTTTCTAAAATAAACATTCCTAAAAATTCGGAAAATTTTGTTTGGTGGTTGAGCAAATTCTACTATTACTAATTTTCCATTATTTTTTAAAACACGAAAAATTTTCTCTAATACCAAATCTAAATTAGGAAAATTCCGAATACCAAAACCTATTACAACCTTGTTGATAGAATTATCTTTAAATGGAAGATTTTCAGCATCACATAAAATCAAATTTGCATCTATTATTTTTTCTTTTGCAATTTCCAGCATTTCCTGATTTCTATCGGCAATTATTACATTTGACTTTGATTCTTCCAACACCAATATTCCCATATCTCCAGTACCACCAGCAAGATCAAGTACAAGATCATTATCATCTAAATTCAACAGTTTTATTGCTTTCCTTTTTATAAACTTATGAGACCCAAAGGATATCACATTATTCATAAGATCATAATCCTTTGCAATATTTGAAAATACAGTGTTTATATATTGATTTAATTTCATTTTATTATAATTTTCTTATTAAACAATGATTTATTTCTCCAACTTACTATTCTCTACAACCAAAGATAATTGTATAATTGCCAG
>JAOZSG010000034.1 GCA_029939785.1 Fidelibacterota bacterium
TTTTTACTGTCATACCAAACCAATTTTTAATGAAGATGGAAGTTTTAAGCATTTTCATGGTTATAATATTGATATTACTGAACAACAACAAGCTATTGAAGCTTTAGAAATAACAACTAAAAAATTGGAAGATAATTATCAGATGACTAAAAATGCGGAAATCTCAGCAGATTTTGGTTTTTGGAAATGGACATTACAAGATAATTCAATATTCTGGTCGGATAATATGTGTCGGTTACATGGAATACAACCATCAGAATTCGATAGTAGTATGGAGATGGTTTTAAGTTTCTATCACCCTGAAGATATAGACATGATAAATAATAAAATTACCCAAATGTTGAAAGAAAAAAAGACAACTATATTTAAATACAGAATTATCACACCAGCCAAGGAAGTTAAATATATGTTGGGTACAAATCATTTTACCTTTGATGATAAGGGTGAAATTATTCAACTTACTGGTACTTTACAAAATATTACAAAACAAGAACAAATTGAAACTGCTTTACAAGAACGAGTAAAAGAATTAGAATGTCTAAATAATATTAGCCAGATTTCTGAACAACTAAATATTACTTTGGATGACTTGTTATATAAAATAGTGAATGAAATTCCAAAAGGATGGCATTTTTCAGATATCATCGGTACTCGAATAACAATTAATAGAAAAACTTACCAAACTGATAATTTTCTGGTAACTGACCGTATGCAAAGGGAAGATATCCATATTAACAATAAATTAATTGGATATATTGAGATTTGTTATTTAAAAGAAAAACCATATCAACTTGAAGGTCCTTTTCTAAAGGAAGAAAGAATTTTACTGAAAAATATAGTAAGACAAATAATCTGGAATATCGAACGAAAACAATTGGAAGAGACTTTACTTTCTGAAAGAGATAATCTTGTTAACATTTTTAACTCAATGGAAGATGGCGTATATATCATTAATCAGGAATATAATATTGAATATTTGAATCCGGTATTAGAAAAGGATTTTGGTAATTATAAAGATCAAAAATGTTATGAATATTTTCATGATCGTAAAGAAGTATGTACCTGGTGCAAAAGCAAAGAGGTTTTTGCAGGTAAAACTGTACGTTGGGAATGGTATTCGAAAAAAAATAAAAAATATTATGATCTAATTGATACTCCAATTAAAAATCCAGATGGGACGATTTCAAAGCTGGAAATATTTCGTGATATTACTAACTACAAGCAAGCAGATAAAAAAATTCAAAATCTTCTCAGTGAAAAAGAGATAATGTTAAAAGAAGTTCATCACCGAATAAAAAATAATATGACTGTAATTAAAAGTCTTCTATCAATGCAATCAAAAACATTAAACATTCCCGAAGCAATCACTTCTTTTCAGGATGCTATTAGTCGTATAGAAACTATGGAAATACTATATGATAAATTATATCGATCCAATAATTATAATGATGTTGATATTAATGAATATTTTACTCAATTAATTAATGAAATTCATAAAATATTTCCCAATTACAAATCAGTAGAAATAAAAAAACAAATTGACAGTTTTAATATCAATATAAAGATAATTTCTCCATTAGGCATTATTCTTAATGAATTAATAACAAACACTATGAAATATGCTTTTCCGGGCGATAAACAGGGATTAATAACAATTTCTATTACGAATAATCTTAATCATATAAAATTTATTTATACGGATAATGGTATAGGAATACCTAAGATTGATGAAAAAGAATACAAAGGATTCGGTCTAAAATTGGTTGATATATTAGTCAGACAACTAAAAGGCAAATATAGAATAGAAAAAAATAATGGAACAACATTTATAATTGAATTTGATATTTGATGAAATCGCAAAAAGTATTTTTCAACGCAGAGACCGCAAAGATCGCAGAGACTATAGTTTTAAAATACAATAAATTATCTCTGCGGATCTTTGCGTCCTCTGCGTTCTTTGCGTTAAAATTTTTACTTTTTACGAAGTTGTCATATTTGATATTTTTATTAATGACAAAATAAATGTAATTAGAGCAGATAGGCCTGTCATATTTTAACACTATTGATAATACCATTAATAGTTTTATCAAATAGTACTTTATTATGTAACTAAATTTGTTATATATTATCAAAGTGTTAGTTAAAAAAACAAAAAAAGGAGTAAGAAGTGAAAAAAATTATTTTAGTACTTATGTTATGTTTGGTATCTTTTAGTTTTGCAGGTCAGTTTGGTTTATATCAGGTTGCACCAACACTTGGTGTTATCATACCGGAAGATCCATTTGATATGGGATTTCAGGTTGGAGCAAAAGCTAATGTTGGATCTTTAATGGATGGAAAAATTGGTTTATATCCTGTATTAAATTATTGGAGAACAGGTGCTGAGAATTTTGATGATTATACATTATCAAACATTAAACTTGGTGTAGATTTTCATTATGACCTCAACCAGTATTTTCAAGGTCTATATGCGGGAGCAGGTCTTGCTATGAATATAGTAAAATCTGAATTTACTGTTGATTATGGTCCTTATTATGGTGGTAAACAATCATATGATGATTCTAATAATGAATTTGGTTTCTGTGTTTTCGGTGGTTACAACTTTGAAATGTCAGGCAAACCACTTTTTGTTGAAGCCAAATATGATCTTATTAATAACTTAAATACTCTAGGTGTTAAAGTTGGAATGTTTTTCGATATGAAAAAATAGTAAGTATCTTCATAAATATATTTAAAGCGAAAGATAATAAGTCTTTCGCTTTTTTTTTATACACACATTTTAAACAATAGTGTTTGATGAACAGGCAGGAATGACTGTGTTACATTAATACGTTACTGATTATTCCTAATTCAGCTATAGACTGTTAGGATGTTAGACCATATGAGAATAACTCTGAACTTACAAATACATCCTAAATCAAAAATCCTCAATCCTTGTTCATAAATCACTTGTGCTATTCTACTGAAATAACGAATAGGTTGTTGTGCTATAGTACTTGTTCATAGGAAAGAATTGGATATCTCAATCAGTTCTATCCGTGTTCTATTTTTTTCACATTTTTAACAATAGTGCCGCACCTAAAGGTGCTTTAATACATTAGATAATCCGTTATTCTACAAATAGTAATGCACCTCTGGTGCGTGAAAAATTACATAATTTGCATAAAAATTAAACAAAGTGAAAAACAATATTTTGGTAATTAACATGTCATTCTTCTATCTACAGCGTGGCGACACTATTTGTAATTTGTCATATCAGCCACTTAAAACCGGTACCTTTATGAACAAAAAAATACCTTCCGAAGATTTCTCCCGGAATTAGTAAAAATCTCCATATTTTTTCACACTTTCTCAAAATAATCTTCGGAAGGTTCGACAATGGCGTTCCTAAAGAGGGCAGGCTGTGTGAGAATGTCATTTTTCACAAATCTGTCTCTCTGAGCCCGTCGAAGAGCGACTACGAAGTAACAACTTTATCATATACCTGAGAGCTTTGGGAACGAGTAATATTTGTTTGATAATTGATAGTTGTTAATTAATATTGTATTTACTGTGGTGTTTGAACAGGCAGGAATGCCTGTGTTACAGAAATACAGTTTTAGAATATGTTTGTTAATTGCTAATTGTTAATTGATATATTATTTCACAAGCATCATTTTTTTTGTCTCTATAAAATTATTAGTAATAAATTGACAAAAATAGATTCCGGAAGATAAATCATTACCGGAAAAATCAACTGTATAATAACCTTTATTGTAAAATTTATCGATTAGAGTTTTTATTAATTCACCTTTCAAATTATATATATTTAGTTTTATGAAAGCTGGTTTTGCAACCTGGAAAGAAATATTTGCTTTTGGATTAAAAGGATTTGGATAAATCGATGAAATTCCAAATTTATCCGGTGTCTGTGATGCATGATCATCAATATCTGTGACTTCTGTAGGAAATACAAATAAGTTATCAATGCTAATACCATTTGTTTCAAGACATCTTAATCGAAAATAGACATATTCATAACTATTATCAGTAGAAAAGTCAATTGTATGATTTGTCCATTCTGTTCCACTTATAAAAATAGAATCACTAAGTATCCAATTTTCATTATCATAACTTAAATCAATATAAAGCAGAGAAGTTATCTGATTTTCTATATTTTTCGCTACCAATTGAAATTTCAGATCATTATTTGCTATATTAATTTCTTTATTATAATAAGCACATGAAGTTTCAGAAGAATCTTGTTGAAAATTCATGGAATAAATTCCCTGATATGGATTATTGATTGTAAATTTCCAGCCATCATCCAATGTCCAGAAATTGTTAAATATTTCAAAATCATCAATAAGATAATCAATTGTACATGATATGTTAGATTGATTATTGACAGATATATCATCAGTAATATTCGCAGATACTGAAAACTCCACATCATTTAATTCATCCAGCCATGGTGGATTAAACCAAACCTGCTGAACATCTCCCGGAGCAATTTGGTCAATTACTGTTGAAGCATTCTGACCTGTTGTGATACTGGTCAATATAACTTCAATATTCGTTTTTTCTGTAGAACCATTATTCCGGACATTTGCACCAATCGGATTTTTTATTAATGGATTTACAACAAATCCTGAAATAATAATATTATCGACTGATATATCGTTATCAGTAGGAATTACATTCATATTAACAGATATATTCTGAAAAACTGTACTTGTATCATTGGATAAGAAACTTAAGTTACCGACATACTTTCCGCTATTTACAGGAGCACTGAATTCCAGATTTAAATTCATAGTATTACCAGGATTAATAATATTATTATCGATTTGAACATCAAGCCACTCATTAGGGATATTACCCCAACCTGATACCTGCATTTCTGTATCTACATCCGCACTATCAGCAAATATAATATCATTATTATCAATAACACATATATCCCCGACAAAGACTCCATTTAAAGTCTGATCATCAGCACTACTATATGCCAGATCTGAAGCTAATGCAAAACGGATTATTACCGTATTACCAATATATGGTGAAAGATCAAATTCTACATCTTCCCAATGATTACTATATCCTGCCCATCCGGCAATTCCTGTTCCCATATTCCAACCTTGTTCAGGCTCACCAAAAGCCCAGAGACTCTGACATGTATAATCCGGATACATTGGAGTAATTACCTCAAAATTTTGCCCGTTATCAGTTGAAATCCATACATTCCATCCATCCCATCCATCCCATGGTGATACTCCACCATCAGGTTTTTCTATTGACCACTTTGATTTAAAGTTTAATTTTGGAGATGTGGAACTTTCCAGATTAATTTGTGGTGTTTGCAAATATTGCAGCCAATGATCACCATAACCATTTAGATCGGATAAACCACACCACCAACAGAAATTTGATTGTGCTTTATATGTAGTAGGATGAAATATTATCGGGGATTGAGAATCATAAGTATAAAGTTCAATAGAATTTGCTCCTGTATTATTTATAGACAAAGTTTCGATTTGATAACTTCCTGCCTGTAATTCGATACTAATTGAATCCTGATCAAATGTAAGTGAAGAATTTCCTGTCATTTCATCATAAATATAAGGAACATATTTTCCAATATTACATTCACCCCATTTAATTCTAAAATACCCATTTTCTCCCCAATCTGGGCCCCAGGAATTTTTGATAATCCAACTTTCTTCATCATCATTCCAGCCAACAAGAAGTACTGCGTGACCTCCTTCATATTCTCCTGAAACATGCTCATATACACCACCACCATAAGACATAAAATCGGAATAAACATCATAACTAACTGATAAAGGATGATGCAATAAAGCATTTTTAATATTATTTACAGACGCTTCTTCCAGAGTAATATAACCCCAGCCCGGTATCGAGACAGCATCGGTTTCCCAGCCGGTTTTTAGACTATCACAAGGAATCTGATCATTTGCTTCATAAGGCATAAATTCTTCATATGGAATATTCTGAGATATAGCATACTCTAAAACTCTATGTACATTAGAACCATCACAACCTCCAACATCAGCACAGGACAATATGTATTGTTCAGATAAATCAATATTTGAATCAGGATAATCAAAATAAATATTCCACCATGATTCTATTTGTGCAAGTGCAGAAAAATCCCAGCAACTACCACAGCTAGCCTGATTTCTGACAGGAGTAACCCAATTCCCATTATTATCTCTCCAATCAAAAGAAGCCGGAAAAGTTTTTGCCATCTGTAATTCAAGAAATCTGTCTTCTCCATCAATTGGCGGATCTGTGAAAGTACCACAAAGTCGCTGTTGTTCCTCTCTACTTAGTTTAGAAACCCAATTTTCACGAGGAGTCCATTTTGCATTTGCTTGTTGGATTGCTTTTTCTATTTGTCTTATTGATTCAGAACCAAACAAAAAATTTGACGACAATAATATCAGTAAAAGATTAATTATAAATGATTTAGTTTTCATCATGTAACCTTTCTATTTTAAATAAATACACTTTAATATTTTTGTAAAAGTCGTATTCTCTCGTGTACTATTAATTTTATAAAAATATATTCCTGAACTTATATTTTGTGGTATCCAGGTTTTTTTATGATATCCGGCAGATAAATTTTCTCTGATAAGAGTTTCAACTTTTTTACCATTTACATCGAATATAATGATTTCAATCATTGCGTTAAAAGGCAGATCAAATTCAATTGTTGTTTTCGGATTGAATGGATTGGGATAGTTTTGATGTAATTGAAATTGTGTCGGAACAGATAAGTAGTCATCAATTGCAGTAGTGCTGAAATTAAAATAAAAAGTATCAGATTGACTTGATCCACCATTCTGATCTATAGATTTTACTGTCCAGCCGTATTTATTTGGTGTTGAAATATTTTGCTGATTATAATAACAAGTATCAATTTGACGAGTTACACCTCTGTCCGGATTATCATGCCTAAAAATAAACAACTTATATATTGCACTATCCAAAGGATCAATATCAATAGAAGGTGTCCACTTAAATTCCGGAAAATTACTAGTGACTAAACTATTATTTTCAGGCTCTGTTAATTGTACAACAGAAGGATTTTCATTAACTTTGTTAACGATAAATCTCTGATTATTATTATGATTTTTCGTAATTCCGTTTACATCATCTTTCGCAATTACATTCCAAAAATATATACTGTTATCTTCAAGACTATCAATGAAAGAGGTTTTTCTTCCAGTATAAATTACAGCACTGTCTTCCCGAGTTTTCCAAAGATTTATATCATAATTAATTTGACTATAAACATCATTATCATGAGATTTTTCCCACTGAAAAACACAAACTTCTGATCGCAGAATTGTATTGTTTGTAGGATAGATAATTGAAAATTCAGAAGGATTGTCATTTTCCATATTAATCTGAAAATAACAAACATTTGAACTTAATGTATCGAGATTAGTTGTAATTGCTTCTACTTTCCAGAAGTATTCAGTATTGTCCTCTAATTCGGATTGTAACTTATAATAATTTGAATCAATTAAAACTGGTTGGATATTAACAAAATCCGATGATGAATTAAGAAAAAGATTATAACTTATAATTTCAGATTCCGGTTTCTGCCAATATAATTCAGGAAGATATGATGTCAATGTTGAATCATTTTGGGGACTAACAAGTAAAAAGTCTCCAGGCAAAGACTCATCCACTTCGATAAAGTTTTCCTTATAAATAATGTAATCTTTAAAACCTATAGAAAGTGTCAATTTTACATTAAACATACCTGAAGTTTTGTAAACATGTACAGGATTTTTTTCTTCACTAAAAACACCATCTCCAAAATCCCACAAAAAAGTACAATGATCAGGTGTATATTCTATTTCTTCTGTAAAACTTATTGTAAATGGGGCTTTTCCGGAATTTTTATTCGCTGTAAAATCAAGATTCCATTCACCAACATAATTCCATTTTATTGCATCTATTGTAATATTTTCAGAATCAGTATTTGTAGAATCAATGAGGCGAATTTTACAAACACTTCCAGACTCAAGAGGAAAAACTCCCAAAGAAATCCATTCATTAGTATAGAGATGTTGATTTATAGAAACATACTCCCAACTTTCACCGGTAAAAATATGATAGTTTGCTTTTTGACATTTGTTTTCTATTTCTGGAATATATGCAAATAATTCATAATTTCCATCTTGTGGAAGATTTGGTGTCCATTCAGCAAAATGAATTGTATTAGAAGATTGGGATTTCATATACCAAAAATGATTATTATATCCTTCTTTTTTATCATAATACCCAATCATAGAAGCAGGTTCTATTGTGTTCAGGTCAAATCCCTGATCAAGATGGAAATCATCAACAAGTGTATCCGGAGCATCAGGAACATTATAATGCGACAGGACTACCCATGGAAGCCCCGATCCTTTCAGAGCAAGATTAATATTTCCATGATTATATCCCGGCCAGTCATAGATTGCACCTTTGCCATCATAGGATGGGTAACCGGGAGTATTCTTATTTCCATAGGGATCATTAACTACAATAGAATGTTTATTCTCAACAATTCCCTTACCCAAAACTAAATGTCCGCCTCCTGTAAGCCATACACACATTGAGTAAGGATAACCGTTTGCTATTTCATCAACGGCTTCCTGCCATTTCCCCTGTGCATTCCAACTTTGTGTTCCGGTTAAACCGTGTTTTTGATGATATTTTAACATTCTGGAGTTTGGACTACCTCCCGTTCCCCACATATATCCATAACCACCATATCCTTTAGCATTACCATTAGGAGATGATCCATCACCGAAATAGGATTGATTATATCTGTATTTTTCACATATATATCGTCCCCAGTAACTTTTATGAGTGCCTTTTGCAGAACAGGTTGTTTCCCATTTTGGTAATATTTTAAAATATGCGAGAACCATTGCTGATGTTGTAGGTGCACAAGCATAATATCCCCAGTACCAGTCTGGTACATCATAAACCTGATGAATGTAGGGAATATCGAGATAGGATTGAAACTTTGCTGTCTTTGTGTTTTTTGGAAAAAAAGGGATCAGTTGTTTTAATTTATGGAAAATTTTGTTGGTTTTTTTTTTCAATGTTCTATTGATTGGTATAGATTTAATTGTATTTGTATTTAATGTATTAAAAATCAGTGATTTTGAGTTGATATCATAGGACGGATCAATTTCTAAAACATCCTTTGTGTCGGTTAATTTTGTCAAATTTGAACCATCATATCTGATGCTAAAAATATCGGTATTTATGAGTTGCATATTTTCAATTTCTTTTTGGTAAAATAATATTGTTTCATTATCCTGCCATGAAGGTGAGTGCCCAGAACCAATATTTATTAAAGTTTCATTTTTAATATTATAAATACAAAGTTGACCATCAAAACGGATTATCATCAGTCGTTTGCTATCAGGAGACCAAAGAGGATTATAATACCCATGTTCATTTTCTGTAATTTTGATTTTTTTATTATTGTTCAAATTAAGCACGAAAATCTGATCTTCATTATTATTATAAGTCACAAATTGACCATTAGGAGAAATCGGAGCCTGATTGGAATAGTATTTTAGGTCAATTATTCTGCCATCAGATATATGAAAATTATTTCCTATAGTAAAACACATAAGACCATCATCAGAAAAGCTTACTTGACCAGCATTTTCCACAGGTTCATGAAGTTGTGATAATTCGCCGGTTTTTATATTTAATAAACCCGGTGTTTCCAATCCAAAATCATCAATTGTCTTAATCCCAATATTTATTTTGTCTGGTGAAATAGCAAAATAATATCCACATCCACGGGCAGTAAGTATAGTTTTAGTTTCATTTTCATCAACCAGATATAATTTAGATCTGAGAATATCTGTTGCAATCACTCCGGATTTACTCATTTTAGGAGATATAAAATGTATTTCAGGAGCATTTTTTAAGTGTTGAGCAAATAGAAAGTTGAATATAAAAATAGTTGTAATAAAAAGTTTTGAATATTTCATGCACATTCCTTGTTAAATTAAAATATTTACAATAGGATGAATTATATGATGCTTATCAAAAATAATTCATGAAAAGTATTGATACAAGGAAAATAAAGATTAAGAAAAATATCAACTTATGTATTAAATATTCTGTGTCTAAATAAAATAATTACGTAAATTATCAGATAAAAAAAATACAACAAGGTAGTGTCATCCACCAGCTGGCGGATATGAAAAAATGATAAAAATTTTGGACAGGATTAACATAATAAACAGGATTAAAAAAAAATGGTTATCCAGTAAATCCTGTTAATCCTATCAAATAAAATTAGGAAATATAATGGAACAATATCTATTTGAAATAATTGGGTATCTGGCATCTGTAGTAGTTGCAATATCTTTAATGATGACAAGAATTATTAAACTCAGATGGATAAATTTCGTAGGATCAAGTTTATTTTCTATTTATGGATTTCTTATTCAATCATATCCAGTAGCATTATTGAATGGATTTATTGCAATTGTCAATATTTATTATCTTATACAAATATATAAATCCAAAGAATTTTTTCGCATTTTAGAATCAAAGAAAAATTCAAATTATCTTCAATATTTTTTAGATTTTTATAAAACGGAAATTGTAAAATTTAATCCCAAATTTGATTTCATAATAAATGAAAAGGATAAAGTTTTTTACATTCTTAGAGATATGGTTCCTGCTGGGCTGATAATTGGTGAAATTGAAAATTTAAATATAAATATTAAGTTGGATTTTGTTACACCAATATACAGGGATTTTAAGATTGGGAAATTTTTATACCAAGATCATAAAACATTTCTAAAAAATTTAGGATTTGAATCAATTACAACAAAATCAAGTAGTGAATCTCAAGCACAATATCTACAAAAAATGGGATTTATTAAAGTTGAATCAAAAGATATTTATGATAAGTTTCAATTGAATATATAGTTTTTTCTTACACGAATTACATTGCACTGAATGTTTTGGGCAGAATGATTAATAGCAGAATAATTTTTATTTTTATTTTTCATCATATATAATTTATTATCATTCTGTCTCATAATTATTTACTCATTTTGAGAAGCATTACCTGTATTTTACCTTCAAGTAAATTATTAAATTTCTGAGCATCTTCCAATGAGCCCTCGTATAAACCGTAATGCATTGGTATTGCTATAGTTGCCTTTATATCTAAAGCAGATTGAACAGCTTCTTCAACACTGTTCATTGTATATGTTTGACCTAAAGGTAACAAAGCAATATCACATTCATAATCTTTCATTTCAGGAATTCTTTCTGTGTCACCTGCATGATATATTTTAACACCCTTTATTGTTAGAATATAACCAAGCCATTTATTCTCTTTTGGGTGAAAATCTGTTTTCTTAATATTATAGGCAGGAATAGCCTGACATTTTATCCCAGAAATTTCTCTATCTTCTCCAGGATTAAGAAAAATCATTTCAGAAACCTCTATCTCTTGCATTTGATCTTTACATGTTTCAGGTCCAACGAGTATTGTATTCTTTTTTAGTATTTTATTGATATCAGTAGGAGAAAAATGATCAGCATGAGAATGTGTAATAAAAATTATATCAGCAGGATCTGTTGCATTTATTTGATATGGATCAATATAAATTGTTAAAGTATCGATAGTAATTTTAATTCCGGATTGTCCGTACCATTTAATATTTTCAACCATGTCTGCCGAACTCATTATATCCTTCCCTACAGCACCATAAGATATTACACAAAAATAAAACATTATGATAATAAAAATTTTAGTTAACATAGAAACCTCCATTTGAATATTTTTTATTTGCTAACAAATTTAATATACTCTTACATTAAAAAGTGTAAATAATGTAATTTTATTCCTCTTGACACAATATATGTTAATCAATAGATTATATGGAATTTGTAAAGAAGTAAACCATTGGAAGAAAAATATTGATTATAAAAATCATTAAAATTGTGGAATGAATCACAAATATCTATATTAACAATGATCATATTTGAATTAATAAAAAAAACTTGTAACCGGAGGATTAGATGAAGAAATTATTTATTGTATTTTTGTTAATTCGCTCATTTGCATTATTTGCTGATGATTGTTATCAGTTAGAACCTTTAAAAAACACCAACCATTTTATACTTGTAGTAGATAGAAGTGGCAGTATGTCAGGAGATGCTATCAAACAGGCAAAAAGAGCAATAGATGGATTTATCGATGATATGCGTTCTGGTGATCGTGCTTCTATAATTGCATTTGATGATAGAATTGAAGTTTGGAAATCCGGTATATCAAATAAACGTTCACTCCATAAATCTATTGATAAACTTTCTGCACGAGGTGGTACTCGACTCTATGATGCTATAGGAAAAGCAGGAATGCTTGCTCATCAAAATAATGATCAATCAATAATTATATTTTTTACTGATGGTCATGATGGCGGTAGTCACCTTAGTATTTCTGATCTTAGTGGAATTAATCTCTCTCAAGGAATTTACGTATATGGAATCGGTCTTGGTGATGTAAATCAAAACGCAATAGAACAAATCGCTCTCAAAACAGGTGGTAAATCAATTTATACTGCTAATAGTAACAAACTTAAGAATATTTACCATGAAGTAATATCGAACTATTATCAAGTATATGGAAATAGAATAAATGAAAAATCGCGAATAGTTATCCGGTCAATTCCTTCTAAAAAATCGGTTATTATTAATGGCGATCAAATATCAGGTACAACACCATTACTGGTTGACAATCTTCTTCCGGGAACTTATGATATCACAGTTGGTTTCAAGCGTGGCGACTGGAAGTGTTCGATTGACTTACCAGTAGGTAATACTGCAAAAATCAACGCAAGACAAGATGATTTAGGAAGAGATATTGTAATAGTATCCGATGTTAAATATGCAATGGTCTTTATTGATAATATTTTTATTGGATATACTTCAGTAAATCCCGTAGTGGAAAAAACTGTACGAAAAGGCTTTTTAAAAAAAATAAAAGTAAATAATTACGATAAGCAACTTATAGTAAAAAACGTTCCTAAAGGTAAACATAGCGTAAGAGTAGTAGGATTACCTGATGTAGCGAATTTTTTCAATCCTGTTGAAACAAGTTTTATGATTAATAAAAAGAATATAGTTGTTAGAGCAAGTTGCTTTAATGGATTAATAGAAACAAAAGAAACCAAACAGGAATTAAGAAAAAATAATGAAGATGATCCCTATAATGAAATGGATGATATGTTCAAAGAATTAAGTGAATAAAAAATTCCAAATATAAAAAGCACCTATTTTATACAATTATTTGTTCTAATTCATATTCAGAAAGATTTTCATCACTTGGAATCTTCAAGTCTAATGCGTTGTCTTTTGCTTTTTGTATATCCCATTGTTTTCTTACAGCATTTACTATCACACCAATAATTAATCTGATTACCACATACTCCATTGATTCCGGTAAATAAGGAATATCAATATGTTTTTGCAAGTCTTTTGATTAATCGTTTTTCGGGTTGAGCAAAATATTCATCTAATAATCGCTTGAATTGTTCTTCCGTTATTTCATTAATTGATAACATAATTGCCCTATTTTCTTTTTGTTATAATGAAATTTTTAAAACAAAAATCATAATTTTGAAACATAAAATTAATATCAAATACAATGAAATTATTTATTTCAAATTGTAAAATTGTTACTTGGCACAAAGGAATAAATTATATACATTATCGCTATCCTAAATGTGTTCTCATATATTAGAAGTAGTATCAAAAGTTTAATGAAAAAATGAACAAACAAACCACAAATACACAATAATATTGTTAAAAAATTTAATTCGTGTTTATTTGTGTGCATTAGTGGTAAAGTAGTGTCAAAAGATCTATGAAAAATTACAAACTAAAACTCTGTCACATTGAGCCCGTCAGTAGTCAGTCATCTGCCTGATCTTTGACCGGATGGATTTATAACCTGTCGAAATGTGGATCGGAGCACTAATATTATAAAAATTAAAAATCAGTTAGATAGAGCTTCGAACACCCTTAAACGAGATCAGGATAACAGTTAAAATCAGGAGATGAAATGAAAAAATTATTGCCATTATTAAATCCCATAGAATGGTTAAAAGCTTTTAGTTTTCATAAAAAAAATTCAAAATATAAAAAATCATCTTATGATCTGGAACTTTATTTATATTCCAAGATGTTAAAAAATGATATGCTCCATTATGGCTATTTTGAAGATATCAATATCAATCCGGAGAATATTTCGATAAAACAACTCGAAATGGCTCAAATATTATATGCCGAAAATATTATTGAGTATATATCAAACAGACAAGATCCGGTTTTAGATGTAGGTTGTGGTCTTGGTGGTTTATCCAATCTAATAATGAAGAATAATATTGAAGTTGAAGCATTAACTCCTAATAAAAATCAAATTCATCATATTCAAAATAAATTTAAAAATTTAACACTACATAATCTAAAATTTGAGAATTATAAAACCACAAAAAAGTATGGTACAATTATCAATTCAGAATCACTTCAATATATAAAATTACACGAAGCTTTCTCTAAGGCAAACAAATTAATTTTACCTAATGGTAGATGGATAATAATCGATTATTTCAGGCTTAATAAAGATGGAGTTAACAAATCATCTCATCTTCTCGAAGATTTTCATGAAAAGGTTAGAGAGTATGGTTGGAAAATCAAATATGAAAAGGATATAACCAATAATATTTTACCTACTAACAGATTCATTAATATGTATGCAGAACGATTTTTAATTCCAATACAACATTATGCTTTTGAAAAATTACGATACAAAAAAGCATGGCTTTACTATTTAACAAAAAATATCAGAACATTTATAACAAAAAAAATCGACAAGGAACTATCTGCAATAAATCCTGATAAATTTATAAACGAAAAAAAGTATCTGTTTTTTGTTCTGGAAAAACAATAATATGGATAAACAAATTTTATTGGATCTGGTTAGTATAAAAATGCCATTTGGCAAATATAAAAATAGAGTTTTATGCGATCTTCCTGAACACTATCTGGTATGGTTTCATTCAAAAGGCTTTCCAAAAGGTAAGTTAGGCATGCACCTCAATACACTTTATGAAATTAAACTCAATGGTCTGGAATATTTATTGACACCATTAAAAAAGAGACAATTTTAATAAATTCAGAATCTATAACTTCCACATATTAATGATTTCAGTTTATATGCTATTAATGTTATTGAAGATATAAAAATAATTTCCAATCAAAAAATTCCATTTTCCATTTTCCATTTTCCATTTTCCATTTTCCATTTTCCATTTTCCATTTTCCAT
>JAOZSG010000303.1 GCA_029939785.1 Fidelibacterota bacterium
ATATTGGAGTAGGATTTTTTATCCTTTCCAAAATCCCTCAGACTTTTGATAAAGCTAACGGATATTATTGGAAGGGAAAGAAAAATCCGAATGAGATTAATTTAGTATTAAAAGATGGTCAAAGAATTAATGTAATTGATCATGGAGAGAAACCAATTATACTCAAAGAAGCAGAAAAATTATCACAGTTTTTAAATCTACCGATTTGGAATGCTTTAATGTATTAATTAAGTATGAATGATTTATGAAGTATTTATATATAATTACAGCAATTTTAGTTCTGATATCATTTATTGCAGATCGTAAAAAAACTTACAAATCGTTTTTTGTAGCATATAAAAAATTCAAAAAAATACTGCCCGCCTTTCTTTCAATGTTGATTTTAGTTTCAATTATTATATTTATTATTCCGGAGAAAACGATCTCTCGTTATCTTGCCGGAGACAACATTCTCATCAGTTCAATTATTGCGGCATGTATCGGATCCATTGCGTTTATGCCCGGATTTATAGCATTTCCTTTGAGTGGTATTTTATTGCAAAATGGAGTATCATACACAGTCATATCATCTTTTACAACTACACTTATGACAGTTGGATTTGTCACCATGCCAATTGAAAAATCATTTTTTGGACTAAAGGTTACAATCATTCGTAATTTACTATATTTTATTTTTGCAATTATTATTGCAATGATAACCGGAATCTTTTTTGGAGAAATATTTTAATGTACAAAAAAAATATTTATAGATTTTCTTTGATTGTGTATTTTGGTTTCGTAATAGGTTCCTATTTATTTACTTATAACCCCGGCATGCAAATAGGATCAAATTTATTTGATTATACTTTTAGAATGGTAAAAATTATTCCTTGTGCATTTATACTTATTGGATTATTTGAAGTTTGGATAAAACGTGAAACTATAGAAAAACATCTCGGTAAAGATTCTAATGTTGCAGGTTTTTTGTGGATTTTCATTTTAGCAGCTACAACTGTTGGTGGTTTATATGTTGCGTTTCCTATTGCCGCTTCACTTTTTAAAAAAGGTGCAAAATTGTCTGTTATATTCGCATATGTAGGTTTAGTGGCAGTATGTAGAATCCCAATGACAATCTTTGAAATGAATTTCATTAGTATAAAATTTTCAATCATCCGCTGGTCTATTTCTATTCCATTAATATTATTGTCATCAATTATACTTGGCAATTATTTTGAAAAAAGAAATTATAAAATTAATACCTAAATAAATATAAATACCAAGTTGACTTCATTAAATGGGTTTATTAACTTATCCTCGATGATTTCATTTAATAATGTTAGTTGCACATTTAGCAACAAGGGCGGAATAAAAAACACCAACTTTATAATAAACGAAGGTGATTTTGTTTTTATTACCGGACATTCCGGTGCAGGCAAAACCACAATTTTACGGTTAATTTATATGGATCTCTTTCCTGAAATTGGTGAAGTAACAATACGTAATTATTCCAGTAAAAAAATTAAACAAAAAGAAATTCCACATTTAAGACGTAAAGTAGGAATGCTTTTCCAGGATTTCCGTTTATTTCCTGATAGAAATGTATATCAAAATGTTGCCATTAGCCTTTATGCGGCTCACTATGATCTTCATGATGTTAAAAATAAAACATTTAATATGCTTGAACAATTAGGTATCAAAAATAAATGGCATCATAAACCTAACGAATTATCCGGAGGAGAGCAGCAAAGAGTTGCATTAGCAAGAGCCCTGATTATTAATCCAATGGTACTTCTTGCCGATGAACCAACAGGAAATCTGGATCCAAAAGCAAGTATAGAATTGTTGAATCTTCTGTATGAAATTAATCAAAATGGCACAGCAGTAATTATGGCAACACATGATTATAGTTTAATCAAAAGAATTCCTGAATATCGCCTTTTACAGGTAAGTGACTCAAAAATGGTGAGTATTACATGATAGTTATTACCTTCCTCATAAAAGAGGGTTTTAAAAGTCTTATCCGATCAAAATACGCTGGTGCATTTGCGATTCTTGTAATTTGGATAGCTTTAATAATAGTTGGATTAGGGTTTATTACTGCCCGTGATGCATTGGTTACCGTAAATGATATCAAAACCCAATTTGATATAGACATTTTCCTAAAAAAAACATCTACTCCTTTGGAAATAAAAGATTTGGCAACAACACTTACACGAATGCGTGAAATTGAAGAAGTAGAGTTTATTTCAATAGATAAAGCTGCCAATATTTTTGAGGAAGAGTTTGGAGAGGATATATTTGAAATACTGGATTACAATCCGCTTCCACCCTCTTTTACAATATCACTAAATAGGCTATACCGAAATCCTACATCAGTGGAAAGTATTATTTCCAAACTTAGAAATGAAGAAATTATTGACGAAATAAAGTACAGAAAAAAGTTCTTGCTACTTTTGGAAAAATATCAACAAACTGTTCTAATAGTAATTGTATTTATATTCCTGTTTCTTACTTTGATGTCAGTATTATTGATTTCTCATTCAATTAAAATGACAATTTTTTCTCGTCGTGAAATTATCAATACATTAAAACTAATCGGAGCAACAAATAATTTTATTCGTTCACCTTTTATAATTGAAGGTTTACTTCAGGGTTTTATAGCTTCATGCCTTGCATCAATTACAATTTTTCTAATTTCATATATTCAAAATAATTATCTTCAACCAATTTTCAACTATCAAATCATTATCGGATATTCATATTATATTTCTATGATTATTTTTGGGTCCTTTATGGGTTTTATTGGAAGTATTAAAGCAATAAGAAGATTTCTGGCTTAAAATAGTTAATTTGCCTGGAAAACTTATTGCTTTGGATAAGATTTGAAAATATAATAACAAGTAGGAAAATAGAAATATAAAAAAAACGGTGACACATATATCAATAAATAAGCAGGCTATATGCCGTTATTATGATACTATAGCCACTATAATAACTTACGCTTAAAATCCCGAAAAAAGGAAAATAAAGAAACATAGTAGTAAATTGATATAAAATGAATTTATTAAAGAAATTAGGATATTCTGAAAATAGTAAATTGCTAATAATTCATGCTGATGATACAGGTCTGTCACATTCTGAAAACAGAGCAACGATACAGGCTTTAGAGAATGGAATGGTCAATTCATACAGCATTATGACACCATGTCCATGGTTTTACAACATTGCAAACTTTGCCAAGATTAATCCGCATTTTGATTATGGAATTCATTTAACACTTACATGCGAGTGGGAAAAATATAAATTTGGCCCTGTATTACCAATTACGGAAGTACCAAGTTTAGTAGATAAAAATGGATATTTTCATAAAACCAGAGATAGTTTTAAAAATAATGCTACAGCTAATGAAGTTAAAAAAGAACTTCATGCTCAAATGGAAAAAGCTATAAGCTTTGGGTTGCATCCTACTCATATAGATTCACATATGTATAGTATTGGAGTAAGACCTGAATTTTTAGAGATTTTTAGAAATTTAGGGAAAATATACAATTTACCTGTTTTATTAAACAAGCAATTAATTAAATTTGCTGGATTAGATAATGAAAGTTGTATTATCGAAAGTGATTTATTAGTTGATGAAATTCATTTAGGGAAAAACACTGATTTTAAAAAAGGTAAATTGAAAAACTATTATGATAGTGTTTTAGATAATCTAAATGCAGGTTTTAATATGTTATTAATCCATCCGGCTTTTGATGATAATGAAATGCAAAGCATAACAGAAAATCACCCAAATTTTGGATCTGAATGGAGACAAATAGATTTTGATTATTTCACGAGTCAGGAAAGTATGTCTAAACTCAAAAAGAACAATATCAAATTAGTAACTTGGAAAGAAATTAAAAATGTAATAAATAAAAGTGCATAACACGGTATATATTTAAAAGCTGTTTCGGTTGTTTATAAAACTTTTTTCCCTTTAAAAATGAAAGTAATAAATTGAAATTAAGGTGATTGTAAATCCGTTTCAAAATATATACAAACCGTTGAAAGCAATCTAAAAAAAGCCAATTATAAATAATGAACAAGAATTAGAAAAAGTATTTAATCATTTAAACAATAGAGCGGACGATATAAAAGAGAACTAATATTTTAGAAAGAAAGTGACAAAATAGAAATGAGTAAAAAAGAAATTATAAAATA
>JAOZSG010000304.1 GCA_029939785.1 Fidelibacterota bacterium
TAGTTCCTACATTTACATGCGGTTTATTTCTTATAAATTTTTCCTTTGCCATGACGCAAACTCCTTAATTTTGTTCTAATTTTTTATAAAGAATGATATTATAATAACAAGCGTTTTTCTGGAGCCCACGACCAGAATTGAACTGGTGACCTCATCCTTACCAAGGATGCGCTCTACCCCTGAGCTACGTGGGCAGTAAACGAGCGAGTGAAGGGAATCGGACCCTCGTCACCGGCTTGGAAGGCCGGAGCTTTACCACTAAGCTACACTCGCCTGTTACACCATTATTTGTTTTTGTAATTTTGTGGGCCGGGATGGATTTGAACCACCGTAGACGTTCGCCGGCAGATTTACAGTCTGCTGCCTTTAACCACTCGGCCACCGACCCTTTTTGAAATCATCTTAATTTGATTTGCTCGAAAATTACATTTTCTCCCAAAATAACCAACTAATTATTGGATTTGGTATAATATCAAATTCTCTATTTCAAATAACTCTTGAGCCACCAACAGGAGTCGAACCCGTGACCTACTGATTACAAATCAGTTGCTCTACCTGCTGAGCTATAGTGGCAAAATTCCTATTTTCTAAAAGCCCGTAATATTAACACCTTTTTATTTACATGTCAATAAAAATTTTGAAAAAAATTAATGTAATTCTTTTCAGAATGCAACATTCAATATTTCCCCCTATTTTTCAATAAGTTATACCGGTTATTTATATTAATCTGATTTAAATGAACAATCAGGTTTTTATTATTATCTTTAAAATTGTATTGAATTTCATTTACATATGTTATAATATAAAAGTTGACGATTTCATTATAAGAAGAAATCATCTTTTTTGAAAATTTCCTGTAATTCTAAACAATGGAGTCTATTTATGTCAATTCTCATCACCGGTCCTGCTGGTTTTATCGGTTTTCATCTATCTAAAAAATTATTAGAAAGCAATGAATCTATAATAGGTTTAGATAATGTAAATGATTACTATTCTGTTTCACTCAAACGAGATCGTTTAACAATTCTCAAACAATATGATAATTTTACTTTTTATGAAAAAGATCTTTGTGATCTGGAATCTCTAAAACAAATATTTGAAAAACATGATATTAAAAAAGTAGTAAATCTCGCAGCTCAGGCAGGTGTAAGATATTCTATTACTCATCCATTTGTTTATCAAAAATCAAATCTTGAAGGATTTTTGAATATTATTGAGACCGCAAAAAATGCAAAAGTAGAAAATTTTTTATATGCATCCAGTTCAAGTGTTTATGGAAACAATAAGAAACTTCCATTTTCCGTAAAAGACAGCGTTGATCATCCTATCTCACTTTACGCTGCTACAAAAAAAGCAAATGAATTAATTGCACATAATTACTCTCACCTATTTGATTTAAATTGTAGTGGTTTTCGATTTTTTACTGTTTATGGTCCCTATGGCAGACCAGATATGGCTTTATTTATTTTTACAAAAAAAATATTGGCAGGCGAACCAATTGATGTTTATAATCATGGTAATATGAAACGTGACTTCACATACGTTGATGATATCGTGTCAGGATTAACATCATCGCTGGCAACACCTTTGAAATATGAAGTATTTAACCTGGGAAATCATAAAAGTGAAAATTTAATGGATTTTATTCATCATATTGAAAATAACCTTGGAAAAAAAGCCAAAATAAATTTTATGCCTATTCAACCTGGTGATGTTCCGGAAACTTATGCTGATATTGATTCGTCACGCGAAAAACTTGGATACTTTCCATCCACTAATATTGAAGTAGGTATTAAAAATTTTGTTGAATGGTATAAAAATTATTACAAAATATAAAATTTTTAAAAAATGAGAATAAATCTGAAATATACAATAGTCTTATTTCTTTTTTTTAATACAATAAATATTTTCGGCTATACTATAGATTATGCTTGTTTAGTATCATTTCAAAATGATACTAATCAAGTTTTTACTGAATACTGCGATTCAAATTGGCAAACTTCTTCATTTACTGAACCTCAATATAATAAAAAATCAAATTTCATATCATACAGATCACCTTTTTTAATAAAATCAGACTTGTACAAAAGTAAAGATTCATTATTTCTTTTTCTTGGTCCAATCAATGGTGCTGATGAAACCTATCTCAATGGAGTAAAAATAGGTTCAAACGGAAGTTTTCCACCAAATTACTTACCTAATCCTGATATTCATAGAATTTATTATTTACCATTTGGTTTATTAAAAAAAGATAACCTTCTTATTATCAAAGTTTTTTCAGAGTTTCATAATATTTTTTATTCTCAACCAGTAATTTATACAGCAAAAGAATTAAAAAAATTCAGACAATCACATATTAACTATAATCAATCTGCATTTTATCTCCCATTCTCTAATGGTATTTCTATAGCAACATATAATTTAAAAGATATTCGGTTTGGTCATTTCTATTCACATATATATAGGGAATATGATAAAAGTACTCCTTCAAAATTATTAATAAAATATGCTAAACCAATTATTTACAATAAAAAAGAGAAGGTAAATTTACAGACATTAACAACAATACAAACAGGATATATTGAAGGAACAGGTATTATAAAACATGTATTAAAAGCAGATGATTATCAGTTATCTATTTTTGGATTTTGTCCTTTTAGCGAGACAAAACCAATATGGATTTTTTTTATAGTTTTGGAAGGTACAAATCTTGATGATTATTCTTTGAATTTTGATATTAACATTTCTGATTCAACCACATTGTCTATTCAAAAAGAAGCATTTAAGAATGAAGGTAAAAAATGGTTGAGAGCAATTGTTTATTACGATGATAAAAACTCTTCTAATTTTCACCTGAATAGATATAAAAATAAACATACCGGATTTTTATTATTGACAGACGAAATGGAATGGTGGCAAAACTGGCATAAACAAACGTTATATCCTGAATTTAAAAATTATGATGCCAGAAGACTTTATATACAATCACTTACAATTCTAAAAATGGCTCAATGTCGCGAAGAATTCCCAGCAAATGGTCAGGTAATATCTACTTTATTCCCGGGGAATAATAACTCAACCAAATTAATAGACCAAGCATATTCCACAGATGCATTTTTAGCATCAGGTCATTATAAAGAAGCATTAAATAGTCTTCAGTTTCTTATGCATGGCAGATGTGGAAAATACAAAAACTTTGAATGGTATGGTAAAAATTATGGATTATTGAATGATTATGCTCTTTCAATTTCGTCCTATTATGGAAATGGAACAGAAAAATCAATTCATAATAAAAATGGTCCAATTATTTCTATTTCCGGATTTGGACTTACTCTGTCAAATCTTAAGACATATATTCAAAAAACTGATGATACTAAATTTCTAGAATATTATTGGCAAAAAATCAGTAGAAATATTGCGAATGTTCTAACTACATCTATTGATGAAACAGGTCTAATTCGTGCAGATAGCGGTCCCTGGAATTCCCATTTACCCGGGAAACATTTTACATATTCTTCTGCTTGCATATACAAAGGACTGATAGACGCTGCATGGATGGCAAGATTATTAAATAAAGAAATTAATGCTCAGGAATATGAATATTTTGCAAATAAAATACTGATAAATATTGAAGAAAAATTATTTGATAAACAACAAAATATTCTTCGTGGATCATTAGAAGGGCACACAAAAGAAAGTTATATAGATGGATCAGGGATTGAAATTATTAATTGGATATATACTCCTCAGGATAAGATAAGTTCTGCCTCCCTTCGAACTATTGAAAAATATCTTACTATATCTGAAAATAAAAAACTCTATAGACAAAATCTGGCTAATGAATGGTCTAATAGACAAGCGTCCGTATTTCTCAACCTACGATTAATTACTGCATATAACAGAATGAATAAAATAAAAAAAGTAAATGAAATAAAAAAAATTATTTTAAAACAGGCAAAAACCAATAATTATTTAATACCGGAATATTATGATGAATATTTTTTTAATTATTCTGGACAATATCCAATGTGTGGCAGAGGAGCAGGAGCATACATACTCTCTACCTGGAGTCAATAATATTATTAAGTTAACATTTGTACAACCCATTTCAGGGTTGGTTGATCTATTTCCTTATCCACGGATTTCATCCGTGGTTATTCAAATTAAACTCCTTCGGAG
>JAOZSG010000305.1 GCA_029939785.1 Fidelibacterota bacterium
GATTCAATAGATGAATTGAGAAAAGCACGATATAGATTTAAGTTTGAAGAGCTTTTTTACCTTCAGCTTTTACTTGCAGTAAAAGCAAAAAGTATTAAAGCTATTCATAAGAAATTCAAATATAATTCAACAGGTGAAAAACTCTCAAAAATTTACGAGGAATTGCCATTTAATCTGACTGATGCACAAAAAAAGGTTGTACATGAAATCTGGGATGACATGAAAAAACCCGAAGTCATGAATAGATTACTTCAAGGTGATGTAGGATCAGGCAAAACAGTAGTTGCACTTCTTGTAGCAAGTATAGCAATAAGTAATGGGTATCAGGCTGCAGTCATGGCACCAACAGAAATTCTCGCAGAGCAACATTATAGAAATTTAAAAAATCTTGGAAAACCTGCAGGAATCAATGTTTGCCTGTTAGTTGGAGGTCAACGAAAGAAAGAGCGTGAAGAGATTCTGAACAACATAAAAAATGGTAATATAAATCTGATTGTTGGAACTCATGCTATAATTCAGGATAGTGTCGAAATAGAGAAACTTTCTTTGGCTATCATTGATGAACAACATCGTTTTGGGGTAGAACAAAGGAGCAAACTAATTCATAAAGGATTAAATCCCGATGTTTTGGTAATGACTGCTACACCAATTCCACGCACAATGAGCATGACGCTTTATGGAGATATGGATATTTCAATAATAGATAAACTTCCTGCAAAACGTGGAAAAATTATTACAAAACTCGTAGATGAATCAAAAATTAATAAGGTTTACCAATACACAAAAGAGCAAATCCAAAAAGGAGATCAGGTATATATTGTCTATCCATTAATAGAAAAATCAGAAAAAATGGATTTGAAAGCTGCCGTTGAATCTTATCAATATTTAAGAGAAAATACTTTTAGCAAATTCAATATTGCTCTTATACATGGTGGAATGAAGAGTGCTGAAAAAGAAAAAATCATGAGAGAGTTTAGTGATAAAAAAATTGATATTCTCGTGAGTACTACAGTTATTGAAGTTGGGGTAGATAATCCAAATGCAACAATAATGATAATTGAGAATGCTGAGCGTTTTGGGCTTACTCAGATTCATCAATTACGAGGACGAATTGGTCGTGGTAAAAAAAATAGTGTATGTGTACTTGTAGAACGTAAACGTACAGAAACTTCTGACAGAAGATTAAAAACTTTGTTAAGAACAAGTAACGGTTTTGAAATCTCCGAGGAAGACCTTAAATTACGCGGGCCTGGAGAGTTTTATGGAACAAAGCAGCATGGATTTCCAAAAATGAAAATTGCTGATCTCATAAAAGACTCAAAACTTATGGCTATTACAAGGGAAGAAGCAAAAAAAATAATTGAAGACGATACTCAGTTACGACGAAAACACAATCAAAATATGAGAAATCATTTATTGAAGAATTATTCAGAGTATATGGAATTTGTAGATATATTATAGAGGGAAATTATGTCAGGAAAATACGAAAACGAATCAGAAGCTTTGTTTATGGGGATGATTTCCTCATTTGTAACAAACGGTTTAATTAATTTAGGGGAACAAATCAACCCCTTAACTGGTAATAAAACAGTAAATGCTAATCAAGTAACTTATTCAATCAAAATGCTTGAAATGATAAAAGCAAAAACAAATGGGAATTTATCGAAAAATGAACAGGAAATGATAAATTCATCTATATCAAAATTAAAAATGAAATTTGTAACTATAAATGATTAATAAGAATGAACAATTGAATAAAAAGGAAAAGTAAATGGAATTTATAAAACAAAGAAAACTAAAATCTATTTTTACAATATTAACATTTTTTCTTAGTTTTTTTGTATATTTGAAAACAGTTGCACCCACTGTATCTTTTTGGGATTGCGGTGAATTTATTGCTACATCATACACATTGGGTGTTCCTCATCCTCCGGGTAGTCCACTATTTTTATTGATAGGCAGAATATTTTCTATGTTACCAATAGGAACTGATATAGCATATAGAGTAAACCTAATGTCCCCTTTGGTAAGTGCACTTGCAGTGATGTTTTTATTTCTCATAATTGCCCAGCTTTTAAAAAATTGGGGTAAACAGGAAACTACTGCTCACAAATTTATAATGTTTGGTGGAGCATTTATTGGAGCAATGACTTTTGCTTTTACTGATAGTCACTGGTTTAATGCTGTAGAAGCTGAAGTTTATGCATTTTCAACCTTTTTAACATCAATAGTTGTTTGGTTGATTTTAAAATGGGAAGAGCAGTCCGATAATGAAGGGCATGAAAAATATATTTTGATTATTGCATATATATTAGGATTGGCAATAGGGATTCATTTACTCAATCTTCTTGCAATTTTCTTTATTGCACTTATAGTTTATTTTAAAAGAAAAACCATTTCTTCAAACTGGCTTTTGGTTCTGGATTTAATCATCGGAGTTGCAATTGCAGCTGTCATGTTTTTTCTGTTTAACTCGTCAATTACCGATCCAAATAAACAAATTATTCCAATGATAATTACATTAATAATATTTATTGGTGGTTATCTTGCTGTATATAATTTTTCTCAGCGTGAAAGAATAAAAGAACATAGCATGAATGTCCTTATGAGTGTCATTGCATCTCTGGTTTTTCTTGCTATTAATAATGGTGTGATTAGAGGCATTCCAAAATTAGCAGATAAATATGGTATTATTTCTTTACCAATTTTTTTCCTAATCATTATTGGTGCAATTGCTTGGACAGTATCACAAAAAAAACACATTATTTCAATAGCATTAATGTCATTATTGCTCATTTTGATAGGATATTCTACATATACTACCATTTTTATACGTAGTAATCAGAATCCTATTATTGATGAAAACAATCCTGAAACTATAAAAAAAGCGATTGCATATCTTGAAAGAGAACAATATGGCCGCCGATCATTTACAGATATTTTCAATAGAAAAGTATGGAAACCAGAAAAAGATAAATTATATAAAGGCAAAGGTAGTTTTAATTATTTATGGAATTATCAGATTAAAAAAATGTATATCAGATATTTTAACTGGCAATTTATTGGGAGAAAAGCTGCAAGTGTCGATCCTTTTCAATTTTTTCTTCCTTTACCTTTTTTACTGGGAATATTTGGAATGCTAACCCATTTTCAGCAAGATAAAAATAAAGCATTATCTGTATTTGCCCTGTTTCTGTTTACAGGATTGATGATTGTGTTTTATCTGAATCAGCCGGATCCGCAGCCCAGAGAAAGGGATTATTCCTACGTCGGCTCCTTCTTCGCTTTTGCTATATGGATAGGGATTGGAGCGGCAGCAATTATAAAATATTGTGCTGAATTTAAAGTTGAAAATCTTCGTAAACCTTTGACCTATATATCTACTGTACTATTACTTATTGCATTGCCTTTAAACGTTCTGACTGCTAACTATCATGAACATAATAGACAAGGAAATTTCGTTGCATCTGATTATTCTTACAATATTTTAAATACATGTGAAAAAGATGCTATTATTTTTACCAATGGTGATAATGATACATTTCCTCTATGGTATCTTCAGGAAGTTGAAGGTATTCGAAAAGATGTACGGGTTATCAATTTAAGTTTACTAAATACTGACTGGTATATTAAACAATTAAAGGATCAGGAGCCAATAATTGATCTTGGTGGTTTAAAAGATAGGGATATTGATAAATTATCAGTTATGAGATGGGAAGAAAAAGAGGTAGAAGTAAGTGCACCAAAAGGCTCTGATATTCCAACAATGAAATGGATGTTGAAACCCACAATCGGCGGAATGGGACTTAGAGTTCAGGATATTATGGTTTGGCAACTTCTTCAGGCAAACAAATGGAAAAGACCTATTTATTTCGCGGTTACATGTTCTCCTGAAAATAGAATTGGATTAGACAAATATATGCAGATGGAAGGATTAGGGTTCAGAATTCATCCGGAAAAAGTAAAAAACAGAATAGATGTAGAACGAATGAAACATAATGTTCTGAATGTATATAAGTATAGAAATCTTAATAATCCCGACATTTATTATAATCCTAATATTAAAAAACTTGTCGGTAACTATAGATCAGGATTTTTTCAACTTGCAATATCTCAATTAAATTCAGCTGACAGAGCAGAAGCAATAACTACATTAGATGCTATGGAAAAA
>JAOZSG010000306.1 GCA_029939785.1 Fidelibacterota bacterium
CTTATAGAAAAAAACGCAACACCTGATGATATTAAAAAATCCATACAAAAAATATATAATAATGAAAAGACTTTTGAGGGAATAGTTTTGATTGGTGATGTACCTGTCCCTATGATTCGTGATGCACATCATTTGAGTTCTGCATTTAAAATGAATCCTGATCGTTTTTCATTCTCCAGATCCTCAATTGCTTCTGACAGATTTTATGATGATTTTGATTTGAAGTTCAAATTTCTACAACAGGATACCAATGATGTTACACTCTATTATTATTCACTAATTTCTGAATCAACACAAATAATAGACAAAGAAATATATAGTGCAAGAATGAAAGTACACGTCAAAGGTAATGAAAAATATGAATTGCTGAGACAATATCTGGTTCATCTTGCAAAACAGAAAAAAGAAATACATGAAATCAAAAACATGCTGACTTTTACCGGACATGGTTATCATTCAGAATCATTAGCATCATGGGAATGGAATTTACTTTGCATGAGAGAGCAATTCCCGCAACTTTATAAACCAGGACACACAATTAAAAATCTGAATCATGCCTCATCAAATCACATGAAAAAAATCATTCTTACAGAATTGCAAAATCCTGATCTTGATATTGCGTTGTTTCATGCTCATGGTTCTGATGATACACAATATTTAAACGGCTATCCTTTGGGAGTGAATGTTGATGAAAATATCCGAAACATCAAACTATATCTCCGTAGCAAAATGCGACAGGCAAAACGTTGGAAACGTAATCCTGAAGAATATAAGAAAGGTTATAAAGAAAGATACGGAGTGCCTGACGAATGGTTTGAAGGTGCTTTTGTAGATTCAGTAGAAAAAGCAGATTCACTCTTTGGTGCTGCTCTTGATATTTATGTAAGTGATCTGGATAATATCAAAATCCAACCGAAGTTTGTAATGTTTGATGAATGTTATAACGGGCAGTTTACTAAAACGCCTTACATTGCAGGCAAATATTTATTTAGTGGTGGCAATACAATGGTAACAGTTGGAAATACTGTAAATGTAAAACAGGATATCTGGGCTGATGAATTTCTCGGGATGATAAATCTTGGAGTTAGAATTGGTGAATGGCATAAAACTAAAACATTTCTGGAATCACATCTAATTGGAGATCCTACTTTTCATTTCAATGAACTTCCGGACAAACTTATCAAAAATCTTTATTCAAATAAAAGTGCAAAATATTGGAAAAAACAGTTGAAAAATGAAAATCCTGTATATCGTGGACTTGCTGTTGATAAATTATATAGAATTCATCAAAATCAATTTATTCCCAATCTATTAGAAATTTATAACAATGACCCTTCTTCGATTGTTCGCTTGCAGGCTTTAAAATGTCTGGCAGAAACCCGTTCTAAAGACTTTGAAGGTATTCTCCATAAAACAATCAATGATCCGGCAGAAATGATTCGTCGTATCACAACTATTTGGATGGGAAAAATCGGACATGAATCTTATCTTCCTCAATTAGCAAAATTGATGTTTCTTGATCATTCTGAAAGAGTATCACGTCAAGCAAAAGAATCTATGGGAATTATCAATGCAAAGAAAGCAATTACAATAATGCATAAAACTATTGAACAAATGCCTGATATTGCAGATTTAAAATTATTAGGACAAACCACAAAAAAAAGTTTTCAACGAACTGATAAATGGCTTTATAAAGAATTGCTCGAGACCATACAAAGTGATACAATGTCAGTAAAAAAGAAAAAAAATGCAATTCGTACTTTTAGAAACTATTCATTCCATGATGGAGTTAATAAGTTATGTGAATTCATGCTGGATAGCAAAACTGATCTTGAATTACGGATTGTTACAGCAGAGGCATTGGGTTGGTTTACTTTTTCATTCAAAAGAAATAAAATTATAGAATCCTGTTATAAATTATTGGCAGAGAAAAATATTAGCAAAGAATTATCTGATGAGGCTGTCAAAACAAAAAAACGCATTTTAAATGGATCAAATTATTCAATTACACCATGATTAATTATATAAAAGATAGATAATAACAAACACAAACCGATTATTCTGAGGAGGGATTTTAATTGAAAAACTTATTAAAAAACAAAACAAAACTAGCATTTCAAGTAGCGATTGTTGGTCTGATTACAGTACTGCTTATTATGGGAAAACGCGGAGTAGATCTGGAAAAATTCTGTCCATTTGGCGGAATACTTTCCCTGGGAAGTAAGCTCTGGCTCGGCTCCATGGCATGTAATATGACAGGATTACAAATGTTTATGGGGATAGCACTTGCTCTTGGTGTTATTGTATTTGGAAAGTTATTTTGTGGCTATCTATGCCCAATTGGTATTGTAATAGAATGGCTCAACAAACTTACCAGTAGATTTAAATTATCTTTTACTATAAAAGGTGTTTTTGATCGTATATTAAGAGTTGGTAAATATATCTTATTATATTTTACTGCATACTATTCTATTACGTCCAGTGAACTCTGGTGCAAAAAGTTTGATCCATATTATGCTGCAGTAAGCGGATTTGATCATGACGTAACAGTGTGGGCTGGAATATTAGCAATTATTGCCGTTTTATTAATATCGGCTTTCGTAAAATTTTTCTGGTGTAAATATGCATGCCCGTTAGGTGCTCTCAGCAATATTTTTGCTAATTCCATTATAACAATTCCTATTATTATCCTTTTTATTATTTTACGTATTGCAGGTATAGATATAAGTATTTTATGGTTAATATTACTACTTGTGTTAACTGGTGCAATTACTGAAATATTTCGCTTTAAGTTTTACTCAGTATCTCCTTTTAAAATTAAAATTGATCATAATCATTGCTCAAGCTGTAAGCTATGTAATAAAAACTGCCCACAGGGAATTGAAGTAGAATCCTATGATATAGTTGATCATCCGGATTGTAACCTCTGTATGGATTGTGTTGAATCATGCGAAACAGATAAAAGTATAAAATTAAACAATGGGAAAACATGGGTACCGGCTGCACTAATTATTGTGCTGGTTGTTTTAGGGACTATAATTGGAAAGAATTTTCAATTTAAAACAATCACAGAACGCTGGGGTGATTTTGATAACATCAAGACTGTTAGTGTAATGAAAATGGAGGGTCTCAGAAGTGTCAAGTGCTGGGGAAGTTCAATGTCACTCAAAAGAAAATTAGAGCGAATTAAAGGGATTGTCGGATTAGATACCTGGACATCTAATTTTAAAATTGCAGTTTATTATGATAACACAAAAATGAGTGAACAAGATGTCAAAAAAGCAATTTTTACGCCCAAAAAGTACAAATTGAAAAGTTACTCTTTTAATGATAACATTAAAAATTTAACAGTTGTTGATATTCCTATTGAAGGAATCTGGGATACTTATGATAACACCGATTTATTTTATCTTCTTAGAGCAAATCCCGGAGTAGCAGGTTTTAAAACAAATTTTGGTGAACCGGTTATTGTAACAATAGTTTATGATGCAGAAAAAACTACAATGCAAGAGATTAAAAAATCTATTGAAGCACCATCATATACAAAAAAATCAAAAGATAAAACAGAAGTGATTGAATCTGATTTTGAATGCCGTGGAACCGGGACAGAAACGGCTAAGATTTTATCATCTGATTTTATGAAAGATTATTTTTCCGGATATACAAAAACATTCAATGACTATAAAAAACATAAATTAAATGACTTTACCATTTTCGAAATTGGGCTTCCGGATGCTGAATCAAGTATAATTAAAAGGAAACTAGCTTATCTTGCAAGTCATCTGTCTTTTAATGATGGTGTGATGAGGATCGCAACATCTCTGAATGATGGACCTGTTTTACATGTTTATTATATATCTTCAATGACAGATTCAACAACAATTCATAATTTACTTTTAACACCAAACTTAAAATTTATGACAAGTAAGGATGGAGAAAAGGAAACACCAAACATTTTTAAATTCAGTGAAAATAGTCGTTTGATTAAAAAATAATCTGCGAACTTAGACGTATAAAAAAGCGGAGGTTGAAAACTTCCGCTTTTTTTATTACTGTACACAAAGACCCTGACCCGAGATTAAAAATCAATTAGATAATCATATTTTTTTCAGATAGGAGTGCACCTCTGGTACTTA
>JAOZSG010000035.1 GCA_029939785.1 Fidelibacterota bacterium
AGATTGGAATAATTCGACAAAACGTATAGAGTTATGGAAATTGGAAAGATTTTCACTTTATTGATAGATTTAGAAAAAAAGAAAACAAAAGAAATAATAATTTAGTTTTTTCTATACAGTATGTGAATGTATAAAGTTTTGAGAAATAGAAATTATGAAAGTTTATTCTTTTAATCGGACGAGTTTTAAAATTTCAAATAAGTATCGATTATTGAAATTAAAATTACGAAAATCTAAAAAGTTGATGGAATAATGGATAAAAACATAAAACTAAAAAATACTAATGATATTTTTGTAATTATATAAGTTGAAAGTTTATATGAAACTTGATAGAATTGTTGACCTAAATTCAATTATAACAATCAGATGCACACTAACGACTGGAGATGCTTTTTGTTTAATATTTTTGAGAGTTTTTGAAGAAGTTATTGATAATAATAAGAGTTTACGGGTTTATGTCCGCCGTAAGTGATCTTTGTCCGTTATCCTGTAAAAATTTAAAGGAAAGATTGATTCATGGAAAATCTTGAGAAGAAAATAAAAAGCCTTCAAATAGAAAATCAGATATTACAAGAAGAAAATGAATTGTTAAAAACCAGATATAAATTTTTAATTAAAACCTGTGAATTGACGAAGAAGAAATTCGAGCAATTTATAAAATTACTTCCCCAGGCAGTATTTGAAATGAATGCAAAGGGAAAATTTAAATTTATTAATCCTAACGGTAAAAAATATTTTCAATATAATAAAGATGATATAAAAAAAGGATTGAAATTTTGGGATCTCTTTATATTGAATGATAGAGAAAGGTTAGAAAAAAATGTAGCAGGAGTAATCAGTGGGATACCCAATATTTTTGGAAATGAGTACACAGGACTTAGAAAAGATGGAACAACTTTTCATACATTAGTTTATTCCAGTCCAATGTATAATGGGAAAATAATAATTGGAATACGTGGATTAATTCTTGATATATCTAAAAGGAAAATAGCTGAAATTGAATTAGAACAATCTCGGGATCAATTCAGAAATTTAGCTGCACATTTACAATCAGTAAGGGAAGAGGAACGTAAATATTTAGCTCGTGAAATCCATGATGAATTAGGTCAGGCATTAACAGCCTTAAAGATAGATTTAATCTGGATTGATAGTCGTATCCCTGAAGATTATGGTGAAATCATTGAAAAAACGGAATATATGACAGATTTACTTGAATCAACCATTAAAACAATTAAACGGATTTCATCGGATTTGCGACCTGGACTTTTGGATGATTTAGGACTTGATGCTGCATTGGAATGGTATTCAGATGAATTTGTCAAGCACACTGGAATTCAATGCAACTTAAAAATACTTGCAGAAGATATATCTGCAGATAAAGAAAGAAATCTTTCCATTTTTAGAATATTTCAAGAAACATTAACAAATGTAGCACGACATGCACAGGCAATGATAGTCAAAATTTTAATTGATGTAAAAGATGATATTTTATATATGAAAATTACTGATAATGGAATTGGTATCAGTGACGAACAAATAAATGATCCTGAATCTTTAGGACTAATTGGTTTAAGAGAAAGGGTTTATCCCTGGGGTGGAGATATTAATATCAAAGGAATCAATGGACAAGGAACAGTAGTAAAAGTCCGGATACCATTAAAGAAGAGTTAAATTATGATTAAAGTATTTATCGCTGATGACCACGCAATAGTCAGGAAAGGCTTAGTTCAGATCTTAAATGATACTGCTGATATGAAACTTGTGGGTGAAGGAGAAAATGGAACTGATGTTTTAGACAGTATCGGAAAATTGGATTATGATGTACTAGTTCTTGATATTACAATGCCAGGAAGAAACGGCTTGGATATTTTAAAACAGCTAAAAGAAATAAAGCCAAAACTCCCTGTTTTAATTCTGTCAATGCATCCTGAAGATCAATATGCAAAGAGAGTTCTGAAAGCCGGTGCATCGGGATATTTGACAAAAGAATCAGCATCTGAAGAATTAATAAATGCAATAAGAATAATTAATAATGGTAGAAAATATATTACAGCTAATATTGCAGAAAGCATGGCAGATGATCTGGAGAAAAATCGAATAGGTCCTCTACATGAAAAACTATCTGATAGAGAATTTGAAGTGTTGCAGTTCATTGCTAGAGGAAAAACTGTTTCAGAAATAGGTAACATACTTTCACTCAGTGTAAAAACGATTAGTACAAACAGATCAAGAATATTAAAAAAAATGAATCTGAAAAATAATGCAGAATTAATTTGCTATGCTGTAAAACATGATTTGGTTAAAATTGATATAGAGTAAGGAAATTAATATCCTCTCTGTCTGAATTGTTTATAAACTCTGTCATCTTGGATCCCGTCGAAAGGTGCTCGAAGCTGTATCTGCTTGATTTACAATTTTCATAATATTAGTGCTCTGATGCACATTTCGACTGACTCAATGTGACAGAACCTTAATTAATCATTTTTTCTTCAATTCATATATCAAATCTATTTTCAAACTCTGTTGCAGTAATTTATAATTATCTCCTTTAGATTGACTGTATTGTCTAAAATAGTCAATAAATGTTTTTTTGAACTATTGTAAGACAATTACCTACAAAACAAACAGCAAAACTCCTATTTGTTTAAAATAATTAAGGTTTCATATTAAACAGTTAATATAACTTAAAACAATAAGCACAATTTAATTAATATGAAACTATTCATTGTTGACGATTCAGAAATTCTTAGAAACCATTTATCAGATATATTATATGATATAGAAGGTATTGAAATTATTGGTGAAGCAGCAAATACAATTGATGGAATCGAATCTGTTCAGCAACTTAAACCAGATTGTGCGATAGTTGACATTCGAATACCTGGCGAAGGTGGAATTTATTTACTGGAAAATATAAAGAAATTTGATAAAAATATTATTGTTATAATATTTACCAATTATCCATATCCTCAATATAGGAAAAGATGCCTGGAAAGAGGTGCGGATTATTTTTTTGAGAAATCTAAGGAATTAGAAAAAATGCTTGAAACACTCAAAAAAATTAGAGATGAAATTAATATTTATCGGGCGGAGGAAAAATAATGCTCGTAAAAGTAAAAGAATTTGAAACATTTTTGCATAATTGTGTCAAGGATAATCCAAAGGAAATAGGACAAGTAATTGCAGCATGCCAAGTGCCTGTCAATCCTGATTCCAGATTTTTTATTGACATAAAAGAAGGTAAACAACTTTGTCTTAATAGTTACAGAACTGTTGAGCCTACACGTTTGTTGTATTATTTTACGAGAGAACAGGTAGAGCCATTCAATAGAAGTGACAAAAAACGAATAATTGTCGGGGTGAAAGCCTGTGATCTGTCAGCTTTAAAATTATTAGATAAGGCATTACTCGAAGATGATTTTCAAGATCCTTCATATAAGTATTGGCGTGAAAATACAATTTTGATTAGTTCGGATTGCCAGGAGTTCTCTTCTGTTTGTCATTGTACTATTTTTGATGGAAAACCATGGGCTGAGGATGGTTTTGATGTGAATCTTAGTAAAGTAAATGATTCTTACAATATTATAACAGGTTCGAGCAAGGGTGACTTTTTTATAGAATTATTAAAAAGATTTGTAAATATATCAGAACAATCTTCTATTAATCAAGAAAAAGTAAAAATTAAAAGACAAGATTACTATAATAAATTAAAAGAGAAAAATGAAAAATATACTATTGAATCCTATTCAGATTTAAGAGTACAGGATATAAAAAATTGGAATAAAGAATCTAAAAAATGTATTGGGTGCGGTGCTTGTACTAATATTTGTGGTATCTGCTATTGTTTAATACTGAATGATGAATCAACTGATGATCAATTTATTAAAGTTAGAAGTACTGATTCTTGTCAGCTAAATGGCTATGCACGGGTTGCAGGAGGTGATACTCCGCGTCCTCAAATGTATGATAGATTCAGGAACAGGTATTTATGCAAATTTGACTATGTTCAAAGCAAATTCAATACTTATGGTTGTACTGGATGTGGACGTTGCATTGAGGCTTGTCCTGCTGAGATAGATATTAGAGAAGTTGTAAAAAATGTAAAAGTAGTGGTGTAAACCTGGAGTTATAATGGCAGATAAAAATCCTTTTAAAACAATTCCTGCAAAGATTTATGAAATTGTTGATGAATCTCCCCTAATTCGTACAATAAAAGTTAAACCCGAAATAAATTTTCCTTTTCAAACAGGTCAGTTTGCAGAAGTTTCTGTTCCAAATATTGGTGAAGGACCATTCACTCCATCTTCCCCACAAAGTTTTGGTTTTAATCTGGAATTTACAATTATGAAAACTGGTTTTGTTACTGAGCATATTCATAAGACTAAGGTTGGAGATATAATTGGATTACGAGGTCCGTTTGGGAGTAGGTATCCAATTGATGAATGGAAAGGGAAGGATGTTCTGATTATGGGTGGTGGAGTTGGAATGGCTCCTACCAGATCACTATTTCTATCCATGGTTGATAATATTGATGATTATAATAGTATTACATTTCTTATAGCTGCCAGGACTCCAGCCGATATGATTTACAAAGATCAAATCCAGGAATGGAGTAAAATTCAAAAAGTAAAAATTTTAAAAGCTGTGGATAAGGTACCGGAAGGTGAAAAATGGGATGGAGACGTATGTCTTGTTACAAAATTATTAGAAAAAGTAAAAATAAAACCCAAAGATAATCCTGCAGTTACGTGCGGTCCACCGATAATGATGAAGTTTGGAACATTGGAATTACTTAAATACGGATATGCAGAAGAGAATATTTACTTATCAATGGAAAAGAAAATGTACTGTGGTCATGGTCAGTGCAGACATTGTGTAATGGGGAAATATTATGCGTGTAAAGATGGTGCTGTATTTACATATGATAAGATAAAAAATGAGGAGAAAATCTGGGAATGAAGAAACTATTTATTGATATACCTGCTATGCTGGATGCCAAGGTATCGGTGGATAATATCAAATGCGAATATTTTTATCACAGAAACAATCCCGGAACTTTATCACTACTGGAGATTGCTGAATTTTCTACATATTGCCGCCAATGCAAAATAGCATTTTGTATTGAAGCTTGTCCCAAAGAGGCATTAGACCATTTGGATTCAGGAATAATAAAACGTCATAATATGCGATGTGTAGGATGTAAAAGTTGCATTTTGGCATGTCCTTTTGGTACTATTTTTCCTGAAGTAATAAACTACATATCCGGGAAATGTGATTATTGTCTTGAAAAAGTTAGACAAGATCAGAATTATCAACCTGAATGTGTTAAGACTTCACCTGAAGGAATAATTGAAATGGTAAACATTGAACAGGAAGATCCAAAAAATAACATCTTTTTCTGCGGTGAACATGTGGCTATAAAAACCCATAGTTGGAGACATAAGGAGGGAAAAGAATGATTGGTAAGAATTTATTTTATCTATTTATATTTCCCGGCTTATTATTTACCGGAGTTGTCGGTTTAATAATTGGATGGGTTGATCGAAAAGTTAGTGCGAGATTTCAATTTCGTGTTGGACCTCCTGTATTTCAAAATTTCTATGACATTTTTAAATTACTTGGGAAAGAAGTAATAATAGTAAAAGATAGTGTAAAATTTCTTTTTGTAGCCTCTCCAATTATTGCTTTTGCAACCTTGGTTTTTATTTCAATGACTATTGGAGTTTCACTATTCTTTAATGATGGATTTGGGGGTGATTTACTTGTTGTCATGTATTTAATGATGGTTTATTCAGTTATGCTGGTTCTTGGAGGCTCATCTACAGGAAATGTTTATTCGAGTATAGGTGCAGGAAGAGAAGTGAAATTACTACTTGGAGATGAGTTGGTTTTCATATTTGTATGTCTCATTCCAATAATAAAATCAGGATATTCTATAAATTTTGAAGAAATCCTTGCTGCTCAATCCGATGGGGTTTTTGGAGGTTCAATATCAGGAGTTATTGGATTTTTGGCTGGATTACTATGTATTCAGGCCAAAATGGCATTGAAACCCTTTGATATTCCTGAAGCAGAAACAGAAATAGTCGAAGGACCTTTAATGGAATATTCTGGTCCCTTGTTGGCATTTTGGAAACTCAATCATCATTTGATGTATGTAGCATATCCGTTCCTATTAATTATACTATTTTTTGGTGGATTCAACTTAGTTGGAATTGGAATTCTTTGGGCAATTCTAAAGTATGTCGGTATTGTTGTATTAATGATAATATTAAAAAATACTAATCCAAGATTACAAATAGATAATGCACTTAAATTTTTCTGGAAAATATTGACACCAATTGCATTTACTGGAGTCATATTAGCTGTATTAGGAGTTTGAGATGGGATGGAAAAATAAACAATTATCAAAATCACTATGGGTATTTCATGTAAGTGGATCACCATGTAATAATTGTGACATTGAAATACTTGATTTATTAACACCAAAGTATGATGTCGAACGACTTGGAATAAAACTGGTAGGATCAGTAAGACATGCAGATGTAATGCTTGTCACAGGAGTAATAAACAGAAAAATTGCACCAAAAATAAAGAAATTATATAGTCAGGCTCCAAAGCCGATATTTGTAGTTTCCATTGGTACCTGTACTCCTTCGGCCTCAGTATTTAAACAAAGTTATAATAGAGTTGATAATCCGGAAGATGTTATTCCAATCGATATGTATGTACCGGGATGTCCACCAAAACCGGAAGCAATGATAGAAGCTGTCGCAAAATTAATAGGAGTTCTCAATGAGTAAACTTGAAAAATTTATTGAGGAAATGGGTGACAAAATTACCCGAAAAATAGATAAGAAACGTAGATTTTATTTTAATGTAAAAAATGAAAATCTTAGAGAAGTTTCGGAATATTTATTTAATAATATAGGATGCAGACTTTCCACAGCAACAGGTATGGAAATGACATATGGTATAGAAATTCTATATCATTTTTCCGACGATGATACCGGACAATATTATTGTCCAAGAGTGGTAATTAAAGACAAAAAGAATCCTGAGGTAAATTCAATAGTAACTATTGTTCAAGGAGCTGAATGGATTGAAAGAGAAATTTTCGACTTTTGGGGAGTAATTTTTACTGATCATCCAAGAATGGAAAAATTACTAACATTGAATCATCCTGAAAAATTAGATAAACCTATGCGGATGAAGGAGGAATAATGAGCGGAAACAGAATACCTTTAGGTCCCTTTCATCCACTTCTTGAAGAAGCTGAATTTTTTGAAATAAAGGTTGATGGTGAAACTGTTGTTGATATTGATATGGAAATTGGCTGGATGCACAGAGGTCATGAATATATTTCTGAAATGAGTTCATTTACTCAATCAATCTATCTTGTTGAACGTATTTGTGGAATATGTTCAACATCTCATCCTTTAGCCTGTGTTCATGCTGTTGAAGATATTGACAATATAGAAATTCCTATCAGAGCAAGATATATCAGAACTTTGGTTGGTGAACTTGAAAGAATTCATAGTCATTTATTATGGCTTGGACTTGCAGGACATTTTATTGGTTATGATACTGTATGGATGTGGGCATGGAAATACAGAGAACCGGTTCTTCAAATAATTGAAGCAATTTCAGGTAATCGAAATCATTATGGTATAATGAGAGTTGGAGGTGTTTCTAAAGATGTCGATCCTTCAAATATACCTAAACTTCTTGAAATTCTCGATACAGTTGATAAAAAAATGGATATGTTTGCAAAGGTTGTAAATGATGATCCGGTATTAAAAAAACGTCTTGTTGGAGTTGGAGTACTTACAAAACAGGATGCTATTGACTATTGTGCAGTAGGACCAACATCCAGGGCATCAGGAGTTAGAGGTGATGTAAGAAAAGATGATCCTAGCGATGCTTATGATTTGGTTGATTTTAATGAAATAGTTCTTCAGAATGGTGATGTCTATGATAAGTTGGTTTTAAGAGTACTGGAAACTAAAGAATCAATAAAAATATGCAGGCAATGTTTTGAAAGTTTGAAAACAGCCAAAGGGTCTATTATTAATAATGTTAAAGAAATTTCACCCGGAGAAGGGATTGGTAGGTATGAGGCACCACGAGGAGAAGTATTTCATTATATGAGATCTGATGGTACAAACAGACCAATACGTCATAAAGTTCGTGCTCCCAGTTATGTTAATATTCCTACTTATAAAGCCTCTTGTATCGGAGTTTCCATTTCAGATGCTTTAATTACTTTGGCAGCAGTCGATCCTTGTTATTGTTGTACAGAACGATCTTTAACAATTACTGATATAAATCAAAGATCAAATTCTCTTGATATTTTAAAACTTTCCAAAGAGAAGACAGAAAAAATTCGGAGGGAAATCAATGGTAAATAATCTTACACTACTTATCGGTATCCCAATACTTATAGGGATTATAAATATAATTCTACCCTCAATGTTAAAAAAGATATTGAATATGGTATTGGTATTATATTTACTATTTGTTACTTCTCAAATATACATCAATCTATCTGGAGATATTGTCCCAAATGTTATGTTGTTTGATACTTTAATCCTTAGTATTGATAAACTCTCATTTTTAATGATTGCATTTATTCAATTACTCAGTTTAATAATTTTTGTTTTTGCCTACAGTGGTGTAAATGAAAAAATAATGAGTAAATTTATGATTTTGTATCCATTAACTATTGGGTTTAGTAATGGTGCAATATTGAGTGTAAATTCCTGGAGTTTGTTGATATTCTGGGGGTTGTCGGGTATAATGTTATATCTGTTTGGATTGTTAGGTAATACAAAGGATACTTCGGCTACTGCAAAAAAAACCTTTATTATTGTTGGAGGAAGCGATGTATTATTAATTTTAGGTTTGGTCTTTCTTCGTTTTCTGGAATATTCTAATGGATGGCAATTATGGGATATAAAAGTGAATTTAGAAGGTGAAATTGCATACATTGCATTTATATCTTTATTAATAGCATCATTTGCTAAAGCAGGTGTTTTTCCATTTCACACATGGTTACCTGATTATAGTAAAGACACACCGGTTGAAAGTGTTGCTTTTTTACCTGCATCTATAGATAAACTATTGGGAATTTATCTATTAGCAAGATTAGTATTATCGGTTTTTGTTATCAATATTACTGTTCATCTTGTGCTAATGTCTATCGGAGCATTTACCATAATAATAGCAGTTATGATGGCATTAATACAGCATAATGGAAGAAGATTATTAGGTTACCATGCTGTTAGCCAGGTTGGATATATGGTGCTTGGAATTGGTACTGCTTCAGTATTGGCTTTCGCTGGTGGTTTATTTCATTTAATTAATAATACTCTATATAAAACAGGATTATTTCTTTCTCTTGGCTCAGTTGAAAAACAAACCGGCACAAATGATCTTGATGAATTAGGAGGTTTGGGTAATAAAATGTTCCTCACTTTTTTACCTGCTTTAATTGCTGCATTGTCCATATCAGGAATACCTCCTTTTAATGGCTTTTTCTCAAAATGGATGATTTATCAGGGAGTACTTGATTTTGCAAAAGATTTGACTCCCGGTTATCAAATATGGGCTTTGGTTTGTTTAATTCTGGCAATTTTTGGTAGTGCTCTGACTTTGGCAAGTTTCTTAAAGTTTTTACATACAATATTCCTGGGCAGAACATTAAAGAAATTTGAAAAAATTCAGGAAAGCCCAGTTATGCAATGGGTTGCAACAAGCGTTTTAGCATTATTATGTGTGATTTTTGGAATCTTTGCAGTAAAAATTCCATTGGAAAAACTTATTTATCCCGTACTTATCGAAAACGGTATGAGTCTTCCAATATGGATTGGTACTTATAGTCCAATAATGATGATATCATTATTTGGATTAATATTCATCCTTGGATATGCTATATATATTATGACAAAAAGTATAAGATATGATGATATTTATTTAGGTGGAATGGATGCTCTTGAAAAATACCGGATTACAGGAACCGGCTGGTATAATGAAATTAAAAATATGTCTCCATTAAAAGGTTTTTATAGTGCTGCCGAAATAAAACTATTTGATATATATAGTTGGTTAAAAGGTATCTCTGTTGTCTTTGCAAAAATTTTAAGTTTATTACATTTGGGACAATTGCAGTTCTATAGTTTATGGATTGTTGTCGGGACTTTAATTTTATTATGGGTTATAAAATGAAACAGAGTTGGAAACGAATTAATAGAAATATCCAAAATTTTATACAAAAATTAAAACTCAGTCACATTGAGTACTTCGACGGGCTCAGTATAGACTCGATCGACGGGTTACAGTATGACAGAGAAAAATATGGAGGAAAATAAATGATTGTAGATACATGGGTGATATTTATTTTGGGCATAATGATAATAGGTTCAATAGCAGCAATAGAACAAAAAGAGATGTTATCTGCTATTATTACAGTTGGTATTGTAGGGCTTGGAACATCACTAATATTTCTCTTTTTGCAAGCCCCTGATTTGGCAATTGTGCAATTTCTTTTTGAAATCTTTGCTATTATAATTTTGGTGAGGGCGTTTATTAAGCCTGACTATCATAAATCAGAACCTTCCATTATGAATAAAATTGTGACTGTATTAACAGTTTTAGTTCTTGTAGCAATTCTGTTTTGTAGTATTGATATGTTAAAGGCATTACCGGAATTTGGTAATCCTTCAATGGAAACTTCAAAGTATTATGTTGATAATGCCAATGCTGCCAAAGAGACACATTCTGCTAATATTGTAACTTCAATAATTCTTGATTACAGAGCCTACGATACTCTTGGAGAAGCTACTGTACTTTTTACAGCAATTCTTGGAACAATAACAATATTAAGAATAAAAACAAAAAAAAGAAAGTCAGAGGAGGCTATAGAATGAAGCAGTCTGACGGTATGACAGTCATTGTCAAAACAATAACAAGAATGAGTGTATGGTTGATAATATTATATGGAATATATATTATCCTTCATGGACATCTAACCCCCGGAGGTGGTTTTGCAGGTGGAGTAATTATTGCTTTAGCATTCCTCAATGTTATGCTGGCGTATGGTAGAAAATATACAGAACAATGGTTGAATGTAAGAATCATGTATGATTTAGTATCTACCGGTGCGATTCTGTTCCTTATTATTGGAATCTTTGGAATTGCGTTAAAAGGCAGCTTCCTTGCAAACATTTTGGACCTCGGCGAACTATTTAAACTGGAAAGTGCAGGAGTTATTCCAATAATAGATATCTTTATTGGAGTAATTGTGAGTATGGGATTGTTCGTCATGGTATGGACACTTGCAGTATTTCATTTAGAAGATGGAGGCGAAGAATGATCATATATTTGCTCTGTTTTATCTTATTCCTTGTAGGACTCTATGGTGTTCTAACCAAAAGAAATTTGATTAAAATAATTTTGTCACTCTCTATTATGGAATATTCTGCGAATCTGTTTTTAGTTTTATTTGGATACAAAAGAGATGCTCTATTCCCAATTCTTGAAAAAGGTAAGGAAATTCAAAGTATGGTAGATCCATTACCTCAGGCTTTGGTTCTCACATCCATTGTGATTGAATTGGGAATTACTGCAATGCTAGTCGCACTTGCCGTGAGATTGTATCAGAAATATAAAACTTTTGATATTACAAAAATTAGGAGATTATCCGGATGATAGTGCCATATTTTATAATAATACCATTATTGGCTGCATTTTTAATAACATTGATTTCCAGTGATGATGATCGTTGGGCAATAGTTATTTCAATTCTCGCAGTCATAATTTTAGGAATTTTATCTGTAATTGGATTTATTTCTGTATCTAAAGAAGCAATAGTATATAGTATGGGTGGTTGGAAAATACCTTATACCGTATGTCTGGTACTAGATCCTTTTTCTTCATTTATGCTTTTTATCATACCATTGATAGGCTTAGCAGCTCTTTTATATTCTATTTCTTATATCAGACATTTATCAAAATCATGGAAATATTACGCCTTATTTATGCTACTTATTACTGGTATGAATGGCGTTGTAATAACCGGTGATTTATTTAATCTATTCATATTTATGGAAGTTGCATTATTTGCTGCATATTCATTGGTTGCTTATGGAGGTAAAGCCGAAGAATTTGAAGCATCCTTTAAATATGCCGTAATGGGTTCGATTTCTTCTTCCTTAATTTTGATAGGTATCGGATTAACTTATAGTATAACATCCACTTTAACATTAGCAAAAATAGCAGAAGTATTACCTGGACAAAACCCTGTTGTAGTCAACTGGATTGGGGCAATTTTTCTTGCAGGATTTGGATTGAAAGCAGCAATAATGCCTTTTCATGCATGGTTACCAGATGCACATTCGTCTGCACCGGCACCAATATCTTCAATGTTGTCTGGCGTATTAATTAAAGCACTTGGTATCTATGTGTTAATTCGATTATTTTATAATGTTTTTGGGTTACCTAAAATATTTTCAGATATATTTCTTGTTTTAGGTGGAATATCAATTATTTGTGCTTCATTACTTGCTATAAGTCAATGGGATTTTAAAAGGTTGCTCGCATATAGTAGTATTAGTCAAATAGGGTTTATTTTATTGGCACTCGGTATTGGAACCCGAATGGCTGTTTTTGGTGCAATCTTCCATATATTAAATCATGCAATATTTAAATCGCTTCTATTCTTTAATGCCGGTACAGTAGAAATGGCTCTTGGTACAAGAGATCTAAGAAAAATGGGAAAACTTGGAAAAGTATTACCAATTACTTCCACAACTTCAATGATAGCCACATTATCTGTTTCAGGATTGCCACCATTTAATGGATTTTTTAGTAAAATGATAATTATTATTGCTGCAATTCAAGCAGGTTTTTTCCAGAGTGCAATTGTTGCTGTCATAGGAAGTGTGTTGACATTAGGATATTTTTTAAAAGTTCAAAGACATGGATTTCATGGTGAAAAAGAATTTAATGAAATTACTAATGTTCCTAGTACCGGTATGAGAACAGCAATGATAATATTGGCAATCCTTTGTGTTTGTTCAAGTGTACTGATTATACCTGGAATTAAAGATGTAGTTTTTGATCCGGTAATAGATACAATAATTAACAAAACTGAATATATTCAGTTAGTTCTTGGGAGGTAATAATGACAAAAAAAAAGAAAAGTAGAATCCTTGTTTTTATTTTGTCATTACTCTGTTATCTGGGATTGACAAGTTTTACTGATATCCAGGAGTTAATTGCAGGAATTATAGTTTCATTGATTGTTAGTTTAATAGCTGGACGATTTTTATTACAGAATGATAAATTTGTGAAACATTTTTTGCGAATATTTAAAGCAATAAAATATTTATTCTTGTTTTTATGGGAAATGGCAAAGGCAAATATTCATGTAGCCTATCTTGTCCTCCATCCTGACTTACCTATTAAACCGGGAATAGTAAAAATTAAATCTAATTTAAAAAATGATTCATCTATTACAGCTTTAGCAAATTCAATAACATTAACTCCCGGTACCTTGACCATTGACGTTAATGATGAGAATCATGATCTATATATCCATTGTATTGATGTTAAATCAGAAAATGTATTAATAAATACAAATACAATTGGTGGGAAATTTGAAAAATTGCTTGCGGAGGTGTTCGAATGAAAGTCGTTCGTTGGTTAATAGGATTAATGTGTATAGGAGCATTTTTGTATGGAAACTTTTTGGTTTTTCAGGGGAATTTGCTGATAAAACTTATGAATATCATTTTATTTTGTTCATTATTTGTGCTTTTTCGTGTCATATTCGGACCAACTGCAGCAGATAGAATTATTGCTGTAGATATTTTAGGTGTACTGATTATTGGTCTTTTGGCATTGACAAGCCTTTTTTATGAACAGGGATTTTTTATGGATATCGGATTAATCTGGGCATTAATGAGTTTTGTAGCAGCACTTGCCTTTTCAAAAATATTAGAAGGGAGAACCCTCGATGATTGATAAAATTGGAATGTTTTTTATATGTACAGGAATTCTTTTTGATTTTTTTGGAGTATTAGGTCTTGTCAGATTACCGGATGTATATAATAGACTTCAGGCTGCAACAAAATGTGTTACCTTTGGATCTGCCGGTATATTATTTGGAGTGTTTTTAATTCAGGGCTTCAATAGTTTTGGATTTAAGGCAATACTTGGAATTGCATTTTTATTTTTAACATCTCCGGTTTCTGCTCATGCTATTGCAAGATCTGCTCATAAAAGTGGAGTTCCTATGGCAGATGTAACTGTCGTTGATCAATATAAAGATGACCTTGAACTGAAGGGAGATTAAAATGATTATCCCTAAAATAAGAGAAATCAAAGAAGCATTAATTTCATTTTTTACAAAACCTTATACAACAAAATTTCCTGCTACATCATTTGTACCGGAAGAAGGATATCGTGGATTCCCGGAATATGATGTGGGAATGTGTATAGGATGTGGTGCTTGTGAACAGGTTTGTACAGCCTCGGCGATAGAAATTACTGATAATATTATTCAGAAAAAAAGAACACTTTCAGTTAATTATTTTTCTTGTGTGAATTGTGGACAGTGTGAAGAAAATTGTACAACTGAAAAAGGTATTATGAATAAAAATACTCTCTATTCTTTTTCATCACCTGATAAGGGTGCTATTGAGCATTTTAATATTATTGAAAAAGATTTAGTAATTTGTGAAGCCTGTGGTGAAATAATAGGATGTAGAGATCATCTCCAATATATAAAAAGAAAGTTAGGACCTAAAGCATTTGCACATCCAAACTTTTTATTGAATACACAGAGTGAAATTACAGAATTACCGTCTTATTCTACAAAGTCGATTTTAAGAAGAGAAGACTATATTAAAGAATTATGTCCAAAATGTCGCCAGAAGGTTGTAGTAAAAGATGAATTTTGATGAATTAAGATATAGGTTATCAGATTACAATAAAAATAAAATAGTTTTTGTAGGATTAGGAAATAAACAATGTAGTGATGATATTGCAGGGATTGTATTTCTAAATGATTTAATAAAATCTCATTCCTTCATTGAAAGTAATTTTGTTTATGCATACACAAATCCGGAAAATTATTTATATGATATTTTATTAAATAATCCTGAATTAGTAGTATTTATTGATACTGCCCGAAATGGAAAGGAATCTGGAACAATAAGTTTTTTTTCAACAAAAGT
>JAOZSG010000307.1 GCA_029939785.1 Fidelibacterota bacterium
ATTTTTCATAGATTTTCCATCAGATAAGGTGACAATATATATTCCTGAACTCATATCTAATCCTAAATAATTTTTCCCATCCCATTGAACAAAATAATTGCCTTCGCTTTGATGTTTACGAACAAGTGTTTTAATATTCTGTCCAAGTATATTATAAACTTTTATTTCAATATTTGAATTTTGTGATAAATAATAATGTATTTTAGTAGAATTATTAAAAGGGTTTGGAATATTAGGTTTCAGTAATAATGTTCCGGGAACATATATATCTTCACATTTGACAAGAGATGAAACAGGCTGAAAAATAAATTTATCATTTATTGTTAATTGTTTTCTGGTTTTAATTAAAAATTTATCACCGATTTCCGGTGCCTGATATTCCACATCTCCACTAACCTCTATTGCCCATGTTAGATAGGAATCATCTATCATATTATTCTCAAATATATAAATCTGGTCCAATCTGGAAATGTTGTTATCATTGTCATTATCCAGGATAAGAAAATTTGCTGGTTGATTTTTCGTTAAATTTAAAAGAGTAAATTTTACAGGTATAGATGGAACTCCCCATTCACTGTCTGATGTATCTACAATATGATCAAAAATTTCGATGAGATAATCATTTGGTAAAGGTATCCCTTCCAAAACTGTTGATCCCATGTCTATTGTTGGTAAAAAGATTTTCATTTCCAAATCCGTCGAACCCTTAATCCAATATGTACTATCATAATTGATTTCAGGTATCTCAAATTCTTTAACAACCAATCTCATACCATCAAAGTATGGACCTTCTGAAAGTCCATTTGTCTGTGTAGCATTCTGAACAACTTTTTGTCCCGTTTGAAGGTTTACCACATTATAGGTGGTAAAAGAATATAAGGTATCGTTAAAATTAATTTGATATTGGCAATCTGGATCAACCTCCTCATTATCAACAATATGAACATTGATTATAGCGTCTCCAACACCTGAAATTTGAGTAAAAGATACATCTGATAGGACTGGATGTTCATTATAAAGTTCAAATGTGCTTAAAGTATCAGATGATTCTACAATCAAATCCTTTGCACGTAACCTTAAGTGTAAGGATGAAGAATTAGGAAATAATTTTGTATTCCAAAGATATGTTTCAATATTTTCTTTATCTTCAAATATTGATGACCAGGTTTTTAAATTATCTGTACTTAGATCAAGTGATATTAATAAGGGATCACCATCTGCATCTCCTGCAAACCAGTTAACATTATATTTACCACTGACCAATTCATTTTTTTCTGGAAATATGAAACCTATTTCCGGAGATGCATTTCCAGGATTATTTATCGTGAATAATCCAGATGAAAAACTCAATCCATAGCCATTTTCATCTTTCACAACAATTCTCAACATATACCGGATTCCATCTGGAAAACTTTCAGTATCCCAATTAAAACTTGTCTCTATTGACTGGGCCGACCATAATGTATCCCAGTGAGCACCGGCATTATTACTTACATAAATTGTACTTACTGTTGTTGAATCCAATACGTCATCTATATGCCAAGAAATTGTTTGGTTTCCAGAAATTATATCATCAGCAAGAGGTTCATTTAACTCTACGTGATAACGATGGATATCATCTATCACCCATTCATCTGCAATATGCCAATTGTTTTCTTCTCGTGGAGTAACAACTGTCCGAAATTGAACGGAATCTTCATAAATTTCAACATAAACTAAACTCAAATTACTATCACCAAGAAAATTCCCAATAGCTCCAACATCCACCTGATACAACCCTCCTTCCTGATCTGGAAAATCACCTGCATCACCGGTGGCAGGATCACTGATACGCATTCGGTAATAATAATGTGTATGTCCACAAAAATAGGCTCTGACACGTGGATCTTCCCGAAGTGTCAACCAAAACTTATTCCTTGATTCTGAAAACTGATTAAGTCCATCACCAAGATGTCGATATCTTGGAAAAGCAGGATCATGAGCAAAAACAAAAATATTGTCCTGAGAAGAGTTATTCATATCATCACGAGTCCACTGTAATAAGGTTTCATCAACTTCACCTTCAGCATTTTCAGAATAAATATCCAGAACAATACAATGTATATTACCATAATCAAATGAATAACTTGCCTGAGGACCTTTATTTACAATATTTTCAAGATTTGGAATCATATTATTCATAATATAATCCATATCATCAGGTGTTTCATATTCATGGTTTCCAACAACCGGATAAAATGGAGGTAAATTCGGAAAACTGTCTTTATCAGTATAAATAAGCATATTACTTTTAACCGGATCAAAATCACCACATGAAATCAAAAATTCAGGAAAAGAAAAAGATAAATCAGGATTTACCGTCATATCATTTATTTCTTTAAGTGCCACTCTATATTGGTCGATATAATTCCTATTATCTGCTACAACAACAAAAGAAAATTTTTGAGAAAAAAGAGGTTCCGATATCATGCAAAGTATGAAAAAAAAATTTAAGAGTAATTTGTAATTTATTAGCATGAATCAATCCCTTTCAAATAGACTTACAATATATTTTAGTACAATAAGTTAATTAATTTTACTCGGAAAATAATCTAAATTAAAACGAAAACGAATGTCAAATTATTTATACTTCTATATTGTCCTCAACCATATCTTTCAAAGTGATATTCTGTAAGGTTGTTTTAATTTTTTTATCAATTATTGTCCAGATTTTTCTGGATTGGCAACTTAAATTTTTATCACATATATGTGGTGATCCAATACAATTTATTGGAGAAATATTACCTTCAAGAGCTTCTATTACCATTTTAATAGTAATGTCCTCGGGCTTTTTTGTTAATTGATACCCACCCTGAGGACCTCTGATTGCAAATATTAATTTTGCAGTTTTTAAAACTGGAATTATATGTTCAATATATTTTATAGGTAAATTCTCTGATTGTGCGATATTTTTTAGTAATATAGGACCATTTCCATAGTTGATCGCCAGTTGATACATCATCCTGGTTCCATACCTGCCTTTTGTCGATAATTGCCACATAATTTTTCCCACTTTATTGATATTTTAACATTTCATCTAAGGATTTTTTTGCAGATTTCATTATTCTATCAGGAAGTACTATTTCATATTTGTTAAAAAATAATGAATTATATACACTATCAAGAGTAATTTTTTTCATATTTTGACAAATCTTAACAGTTCCAGCAGAATAAAATTCCTTTTCCGGATTTTCTCTTTGTAATCTTTCGATCAAGCCCAATTCAGTTCCTACAATGAAACGTTTTGTATCTGACTCTTTTGCAAAGCGAATCATATCACTTGTTGATCCTACCCTGTCAGCTAAATCAGCAACCTCTTTTTTACATTCAGGATGAATTAAAAGCATGGCATCTGGCATATTTTCTTTTGCCTGAATCACTTCTTCTACCGAAATTTTATCATGAACATAACAGAAACCATCCCAGACTATAATTTCTTTATCAACAAATCGCTGAACCCACGAAGCCAAATTTTGATCAGGAGTGAAAATTATTTTATCAGAATCAATATTTTTTACAACTTCAACAGCATTTGATGAAGTACAGCAAACATCAGTTACTGCTTTAACATCTGCATTTGTATTTACATAGGATACAACTTTAGCATCCGGATGTTGATTCTTTAATTTTATTACATCGTTTGCAGTTACCATGTTTGCCATGGGACATCCTGCATCATTTTCAGGTAATAATACTGTTTTTTTAGGAGATAATATTTTTGCGGTCTCAGCCATAAACATCACACCACAAAATACAATAATATCTGCATCTGTTTTAGCGGCTTCTTTGGCTAATCCCAGTGAATCACCCAGATAATCAGCAATTTCCTGAATTTCAGTACGTTGATAATTATGAACTAATAAAACAGCATTTTTATCTTTTTTTAATTTTATTATTTTTTCTTGTAATTCTGTCATTTTTCACCCATTTTATATTTTTTTTGTAACCACTTATATAGGAAAAGAATAAATTTTCGCATAAAACACACTAAAATACATGAAAAGTTTTATTGTAATTTTTAGTGTTTTTCGTGTGCTTAGTGGGTCAGAAATCCTTAATTCAATTCG
>JAOZSG010000308.1 GCA_029939785.1 Fidelibacterota bacterium
ATGTTTTTAAATAAGTTGCGGAAATTGAATTTGTTAACATAATTTTCTCCTTTTTTAAATCAACTCCTATGCTAATTATCTGTTTTGTGAAGAAGTTTATTAATAACATAAAAATTTCAATCTTATCAATTATTAACATTCTAATTTAATTTTATACAATTTTATACTATTTAGCAGAAATTTTTTTGTTGTTTTTTGAAATATTATTTAGATTTTTAATTTAAAGGGAAAATGTAATGTATGCTGTAGGCGGATCATGTCAAATAAGTACATCTGAAATCCCAAATGATCCCGAAAAAAATATAAAGAAGATGGAAATAGTAAAACGTAGTGCACTCGCACCAATGAAACCATCTACACAAGATCGAAAAATTGCTGCAAAAGCTGAGATGGAAATTATAGAGAGTAAAAATGAGTTGGTCAAAATGAAAAGAGAGGAAATACAAAAGGAATCAGAGAAATCAAATAATCCTTATCAAACCTATTTAATATCAAATAATCAACGAAAAAGTCAAATAAATATTACAATATAGCCTTAATTATAATTCTTCAATTTTATAACATCCTTTTTACATTTCTCATTACTTTATTTACGATATTTTTCATAGTATTCCCAAAAGGATCTTCAATATCTTGTTCTTTAAGCAAATTAAAAATATCAATATATTGAATATTTTCAGTCACGATTTTTTTTATTTCTTCAATTTTATTCTTATCATAAGGTCCTGTTTTAATAGATATTGCATTTAATTTAGAAATAGTTGAAAATGTATCACCTTTTTTTAATAAAATATTAATATTCTCTTTTTGTAATATTTGAATTTCAATTTTTGTAGGTTTTTGCTTTCCACAGAATAGAATACTATGAATTCTTGTCTGTGGATTATTAAACAGATGCTTCAAGTTTGGAATTGCAAAAATTAAATCTATGCGGACAGCTGGAAAAATTAACATCAGATTTCCTGATTTTTCACCGAGATATTCTACAAATTCCTCAACTCTTGATGCTCCGATAACGAATTTATCCAGGATAGTTTTTCTGTCATCTGTTTCGTATATAATTTCTGGTTTAAGCTGCTCAATCACTTGCCCAAGAGTCGGGTGGCTCAGGATGGGTGAATAGGGGATACATCCATACATTTTTAAATTATATTTTTTGCAATATCGTTTAATGTTTTCTCTGACTTTTTGAACTTTATCCTTAATTACCTTATTTACAATTACACCAATAACATGTGCACCATGACTTTCAAAAAATCTTCGATTCAGTTCCAGTTTATCAATTGCACTCCCAATTCCACCTTTTCCCACTAATACGACATCAGCATTTAAAAGTTTTGCCACTTCGGCATTGGACTTATCAATAACAGACCCAACTCCGGCATCTCCTGTACCTTCTATTATTACATATTCTTTTCCTTTTGATACATTTCTATACGCATCAAGGATTTTTGTTGTGAGATCAGGCTTAACAATTCTTGATAAATAATCTTCAGTGAATCCCTTTTTTACAACTATTGGATTCATATCTTTTGGTGATTCTTCAAAATTAAATATCTGTTTCATTAAGATAACATCTTCTTCAACCTTTCCCCATCTTGATGACAACCATCTTTGACCGACAGGTTTCATAAAACCAACTTTTTTGTTCATTTTTAAAAGTTTATCAATAACTGCGAGTGATATAGTTGATTTTCCTGCATCTTTACTAATTCCAGCAATAAATAAATTTTTCGCCATTTTATTTTTTATCCTTGTATTATTTTTAATTATTCAATTTGTAGGTTTTAAAACAAATATTCAATAGTATGAGCAAAATAGTTTTTATTAGCAATAAAAATATATAGATTTGTGACATGGTTAATACTCCAAAAAGAAAAGCTGAACATTTGAAAATTATTTCAAATAGTAATGTTAATTTTGATCAAAAAACTACAGGATTTGAAAATTATCAGTTTATCCATAATTCTCTTCCGGAAATTAATTTTGATGATATTGATATTTCAGAAGAATTTTTGGGATATAAATTATCCTTCCCATTCTTAATTAATTCTATGACAGGCGGAGAAAAAAATGGTGAGGAACTTAATAGAGTTTTATCCAAAATTGCCAATGATGAAGAGATAGCCTTTGCATTAGGAAGTATAAGACCATGTTTGGAAAATTCTAAGACCATAAAATCCTATGCTATTACCAGGCAAATTGCTCCTGATACCCCAATTTTAGGAAATATTGGGGCAGCCCAACTTTTAACTTATCCAGCAGAAATAATTCGCAATGTATTGAATGAAATTGATGTTAATGGTTTATGCATTCATTTAAATCCTCTTCAGGAAGTACTTCAACCGGAGGGAGATAAAAACTTTTCAGGTGTTACCGGAAAAATTAAAACTCTCGCAGAATATCTTGATATTCCAATTATAATAAAAGAAGTAGGGTTTGGACTTCCTATCCAAAATATTCAGGATTTAAAATCCTTTGGTATTAAATGGTTTGATGTTTCTGGTGCAGGAGGTACATCCTGGGCAAAGGTTGAACGACATAGAAATGACAATCTTATTAATAAAAAAGTAGCAGAAGAATTTGCTGAATTTGGTCTTCCAACAGCAGAGATTATATCACAAGCAATTAATATCAAAGATATCAATTTGATAGCTTCGGGAGGAATAAATAGTGGGATTACATTTGCAAAAGCAATAGCAATGGGAGCCAGACTTGGTGGAGTTGCCGGTATTTTAATTCAATCCTGGAATAAAGATGGAGTTTCCGGAATACAAAATCTCATTAAAATATATAAAAAGACTCTGAAAATTTGTTTGTTAATTACAGGAAAAGAAAAATTAGATGATTTTAGAAATACAACCTTAAAAAAAATAAAGTAGAATCATGTTTACAAAAAAAAATATTATAATGCTATTTTTCCTTTTACTGATTATACCAAATATGGTATTTGGATTCGATTCCTTTACTATTATTTGTACCGGATCAGTACATGGTGAAATAGATCCATGTGGCTGAAAAAGTAAAAAGCTTGGCGGTCTTGCCAGGAAAGCAACTATATTTAAAGAATCTTTTAAGGATTATAAAAATATGATGATTCTTGATGCGGGAGATTTATTTTTTAAAATTTCGCGTATTCAGAAAGGTGACTTTGAGTATAAAAAAGTATTATCTCCAATACAAATAGAAACATACAATTATCTTGATTATCAGGTATTGAATGTTGGAAATAATGATCTGATTGCAGGAGTAGATTTTATAAAAGATTTGGAAAAAAAAGCAAATTTTCCATTTATTTCATCAAATATTCTAAATAAAAAGACCGGAAAACATCTTTTTAAACCCTATAAAATTATAAAAAATGGTAATAGTAAATTTGGTATTATAGGAGTAGCATCAAATCCTTTTGAACAAATCGATGGTATTCAAATAGAAAATCCAATTGAAACTTTAAAAAAATATAGTGAATTGTTGAAATATAAATGTGATTATATTATCGCACTAATTGCATTAAATTCTAACGATACTCAAATGTTTTATAAAGAAGATACAGGGATTGATATGGCAATATTTGCCAGCCAGTACAGATATAGCAAAAAACTTGAAACCAGGAATAATAGTATTTTGGTTTATCCTGGAATTGAAGGTAAATATATTGGAAAAATCACTGGAATTATTGAAACTGATAATAATAAATTAATGGATGTTTCATCTTTAAAATACAGATTGACACTTATTAACAGACGTCTGAAAGGATATAAAAAACCAGCAGGAAATATTGCTCTGGAAGAATATTATTCTGAAAGAAAAAATGTATTAAAATTGATTAAAAACCTGGAAAAGCAACTGCTTGATATACAGAGACAATTAGGTGCTGTTACTAATCCTGTTGATTTTGAATTAATACCTGTAGGTTTAGAAATTGAACAAGACAAAAAAATACATGAAAAAATGAAAATTTATCAAAAAAAAGCAGGTGAAATTCCAAAAGATGTCTTGTGATTTTTGAATATAAAAGTTATATTATTCTTGATTTTTGATGGGGCTGTAGCTCAGCTGGGAGAGTACTTGAATGGCATTCAAGGGGTCAGGGG
>JAOZSG010000309.1 GCA_029939785.1 Fidelibacterota bacterium
TAGAGCCGCACCTAAAGGTGCTTTAATACATTGGATGATCCATTTTTCTACAAATAGGAACGCACCTCTGGTGCTTGAAATATTACATAATTTGAATAAAGATTAAAACTATTGGCTGATTTTATAAAACATATAAGTTCCACAGAAGAAAAAAATTATATTTCCGAGCCATGCTCCAAGTATAGGACTTAAATCTCCTTCAAAGCCTAAAACCTGACCAAATTTTATAAACGCATAATAAATAAAAATTATAAGTAAACTCAACCCGGCACCAACGCTTGTACTTTTTCTGTTTTTCATTACTGTTAATGGCAGCCCAAATAAAATTACAATAAAATTTGTAAAAGGAAATGCAATTTTATAATGTAGGTTTACCTCCCAACGTCTAGTATTATTTCCACTAATCTGTAATCTTTTTATGAATGCCATTAATTCATTATATCTCATCTCTTCAGGTTTTCGGTTTAGCATGCTGATATCATTGGGAGTAATATCAAGAGTAAAAAGGGAATCAGTAAAAATTTCAGATACTATTTCTTTATTATCCGAACTAAATTCACGGATTTTAAAGTTTCTTATTTGCCATTTTTTATTTTCAGGTATCCATATCATATTTTTTGCATCTATACGTTTTGTGAGAATATTGTTTTTACTTTCCTGAATCGTAATATTTTTTGCAGTTACATCCTTTAGATAAAATCGCTCTATCACGATATTCCTATTTTTTGATTCCTGAAATGTGATATTATTAAATATTTTTTTTCTATATTTTCTATGTCTCTTCATTTGATTTTTTTCAATTTCGATTCGTACTCTTGATGCAGGAATAACTATAAAATCTTCAAAGAAAAAAGAAGTAACACTTATAAAGAAACCAACTATTAAAATTGGTAAGGAAAATCTATGTAAACTTATTCCCGATGCTTTCAAAGCAGTAAGTTCATTATGTTTTGCTAAAGTACCAATGGTAAAAACAGAAGCCAGGAGCATGGACATTGGAATAGCAATACTAATATAAAAAGGTAATTGATAATAATAAAATGTGAGAATTTGTATGAAGGTCATTTTGTTTTTCAAAAAACGATCAATTTTTTCGATGATATCAACGACATGAAAAATAACAAGGAATACAATTATTGCCATTAGCAGAATAGATAAAAATTTTTTAAGTACATAACGATCAATTATTTTTATTTCCATCATAGTTGCAAATCTAACTATTAGACGGTTTTTATTCTATTTTTTTCTTCGTTTTTCAAATACTTTTTTTTATTATGTGGAATGAAATATCCAAAACAATCTATTTTTATTATTTACTTCCTAATTCTTATACTCAATTTAAAAAGTTATAGCCAAGATAATGTGTTAATAAATCCTTCAGGAGTTATACTTTCCGGAATTCCCTTTTCTGTGAAAATTCATATACCTGAAAATTATATAGGCCAAAATGTAAATATTTCAATCGAAGATTATAATAAATCTTATTCAATACAAAATTCCGATTTCAAAATTGATGATATTAATCCCGGAAAATCAGGTAAAAAGGAAATACTCCTTAATATAAATGGTAAAAAATACAGCCAAAATATTAAAGTGATTCCTGGATGGCTTGCACTTCTTCCGCCATTAGCTGCTATCATTCTGGCATTAGTTACACGGGAAATGATACTATCACTATTTTTTGGGGTAATTTGCGGTTCTACAATTTTATATAATTTTAATCCAATAAAAGGATTTTTTAAGGCACTTGATACTTATGTAGTAAATTCTTTGGCTAATCCCGGTCATGCATCTATTATTGTTTTCAGTTTGTTATTTGGTGGAATGATTGGATTGATTTCCAAAAACGGCGGTATGATGGGAATTGTAAAAATTGTGTCAAAGTATGCTAATTCAAGAAGACGAGGTCAACTTGCTACTTCTATATTGGGATGTTTGATTTTTTTTGATGATTATTCCAATACATTGCTTGTTGGTAATACCATGCGGCCGTTTACAGATAAATTAAAAATTTCCAGAGAAAAATTGTCCTATATTGTGGATTCCACTGCTGCTCCGGTGGCAAATCTCGCTCCAATAAGTACATGGGCAGTATTTCAAATGAGTTTACTAAATGTACCTTTTGCAGAAGCAGGAATTACAAATAGTCCTTACGTCATATTTTTAAAATCGATTCCTTATAGTTTCTATGGAATATTCAGTTTGTGGTTATTATTCTGGCTCGGTATATTAAAAAGAGATTATGGATATATGTATCATGCTGAATATAGAGCAGTAAGAGAAAATAAATTAATTCGGGATGGTGCTGCACCATTAATGGATGATTCTTTTTCAAATCAGGATTTTGGACAAACTCCAACACATTGGCTTAATGCTATGTTGCCAATATTAGCGGTGATACTGACAACTATTATTGGACTTTATATTACAGGTGTTTCAAATCTTGATGGATCCACAAAGTCTCTACAAAATATTATTGGTAATTCTGATTCTTACAGTGCATTGATGTGGGGAGCTGCGACTGGTGGGTTTCTTGCACTTTTATTGTCTGTTTTTCAAAGAATTTTGTCTCTAAAGGATGCTATGAATGCCTGGCTTTCAGGAATAAAGTCAATGGTTTTAGCTGCTCTGGTGTTGATACTTGCCTGGACATTGAGTGCCGTTTGTGAAGATTTGAAAGTTGCTGAGTATATTATAGGTCATGCAGGTCACCTGATAAATCCTGTAATACTTCCGATTATCTCATTTCTTTTTGCCGCTTTAATAAGTTTTGCAACCGGGACTTCCTGGGGTACAATGTCCATTCTTGTTCCACTTATTATTCCACTTGCATTAAAGATTACAGGAAATAATGTTGATTCACAGATTTTTTTAGCAAGTTTTGCTGCAATACTTTCCGGTGCAACTTTTGGAGATCATTGCTCTCCAATTTCCGATACCACCATATTATCATCTATGGCATCTGGATCTGATCATATTGACCATGTTAAAACGCAATTTCCCTATGCTGTTACTGCAGGAATAGCTGCTATGTTTTTCGGCTATTTGTTTGTAGGTCTTGGTTTTTATAATATATGGATGATGGGATTAATATTATTATTAATTATAATATTTGTTATGTTTGTAGGTAAAAAAGTTGAGTGATTTAACTGCAAACGTATTTGGATACTTTTTCAATTTTTCTCTTTACATATATAACTGTTAATTCAGCAAATCCATAAGTTTTCATAGTTTTGTCAAATTCATCCAATAAATATGTTTTTAAGTCGCCCAACTCAGTAAAGTTTTCATGATTAGTATTTGATACAATTTTTCTAAATGCTTTAAGTGCATGAATTTCATTTTTAAAAACTGCCTGATTTTCCATTGCAACATAATTTGTAATCTTGCCATCTGCTCTTTTTTCCTGAACCTGTTTAATTAAAAATTGAATATCTTCTTCGAGATCGTCTATTTCCATGTCAAGAATTTTCAAGTAATTTTTTTGAATTTTTTTCATTATTTACCTCCAAAATGTTTTTTTACATATTTAAATATTGCAATAAAAATTTAGGATTTCAACCTGTATGTAATATTTTTTGAATTTTAGAAGGTTTAAGAATAAGGATTATTAATTTCTGATTTGGAATTATGTATCATAGATAATTGAACAATACCCGAACGATTTAGATATTATTGTATTTTATACTAATTCAAGAAACCTATCAACAGAGAGGCATACTTGTTTTAATATATAAGACAGTGTAGATCTCTTAATTGGACGATGTGCTGGAATTGTAACTTTGTGAACTTCGTTAAGGATATGTTTTTGTATCCGGATATGGCTTCCTTTTTGACGAACTACTACCCATCCATCCCTTTGTAAAGCATTTATTACTTTATTATAGTCCAAATTAGGTACTTTTGTCATATCGCAATCTCCAGCATTTCCTGTTTTGGAGTAGTTATGATATCATCCTCGACTGGTTCCAGATATAATTCAATGGCTTCTTTTATATTACTTAATGCTTCACTTTTTGTATCTCCTTCACTAATACAACCAGGCAGACTAGGTACATATATTGTATAACCACCATCATCAG